>JBBQPX010000325.1:0-4051 GCA_038216775.1 Chitinophagales bacterium | reverse complement strand
GTGCCGTAAACAATAACTGGGTCTGCCAAGCCATCGGCATCAGCATCTTTAAAGTCGGCATATTTTGTCCAGAACCAAATTGATTTTTCTTCTTTGTCTTTGATTAACTGGTCGTTTATTTCCCAAAGTTTTACGAATTGTCCATTTTGAGATTTTACATGTATGGCTTTAACCTGGCTATTAAGCGTGTCTTTTCCGGCGTTTATTTTATCTTGACTTTCAGTAAGCACACAATAAAATACATCAGCTTTATCGGTGTATTTGTACACTCGAAAAATAGGGAATGTTATATTGAGCGAACTGCGTACAGATTCAGAAAATAATTCTGTTACCTGTTTAGAAGTTAAAATTTCTGGAATAATCTGCTTTTGCTGCGCATGAATATTTGAGAAACAAATTGTGGCAATAATTAGGGAGAAAATTTTTCGCACTTTAATAATTTTTTTAGGGGAATAACATTAATAAATTTAACAAGCCATTTTATCAACTCTGTTTTGATGGCGACCACCTTCAAAAGCAGTATTCATAAAAATATCGAGCATTTTCTCGGCATCACCATCACGCACAAAGCGTGCAGGTATGCAAATAATATTTGCATCGTTATGTTTGCGGGCAAGTTCTGCAAGCTCTTCTCCCCAGCAAATGGCTGCTCTTATACCTTGGTGTTTATTGGCCGTAATAGCAACACCATTGGCGCTGCCGCACAATAAAATACCAAATGCAGCTTCGCCTTTTTCTACAGCAGCTGCAACAGGGTGTGCAAAATCGGGGTAGTCAACCGAGTCTTTATTATAAGTTCCAAAATCTTTAAAAACGAGGCCTTCGCCTTCCAAAACAGAAATAAGGTCTTCTTTGCAATCGAATCCGGCATGATCGCAGCCGATAGCTATGGGTAGTTTTAAGTTAAAGGGAGACATAATGAGAGGTAATTGATAATGAAATAATTAAAAATGTCACCGTAAAATTAGCGCTTATCTTTTACTTAAAACAGTAAAATACTTAGCTAATAAAACATAATCAATTATCCATTATAAAATTATCAATTAATGCTAGCTCCACTCTTTTTCTTCTTTGGCTTTTTGCTTATCAACACGTGCTACAAGAACAACGCTTATTTCAAACAATATAAGCAATGGAATAGCCACAATAGTCTGGCTCGTCCAATCGGGTGAAGGTGTAATAACCGCAGCTAAAATTAAGATAACTACAAAAGCATATTTTCGGTATTTTCTTAACAATTTGGCAGAGATGAAGCCAATTTTTGCTAATACAAAAGCAAGCACCGGCAGCTCGAATGCAATGCCGCAACCAAGAATAATATTGTTTAAGGTATCTATGTAATCATCGAGCGTTGGCAGATACTTGTAGGCACCAACTGTACCAAGTGTAAAGTTTGCCAAAAAATTAAAAGTAAAAGGGGCTAAAAGAAAATACCCGAAAGCCCCGCCTAGGAAAAAACATAGTGATACCCAAACAATACTTCCCCGGGCATATTTAACTTCTTTGGGAGATAAAGCAGGTTTTACAAAACGCCATAACTCCCAAAACAGGTAAGGGAACGCTACAATTATACCGCCTATCATGGCAATATTAATGGCCGACATAAATGGCCCGCTAACGGTGTTGCCCTGTAGTGGAATTGTTACGGGCGGCATACATAAAGCTTCGCCCAAACCTAAT
Source organism: Chitinophagales bacterium (assembly GCA_038216775.1). Lineage (GTDB taxonomy): Bacteria > Bacteroidota > Bacteroidia > Chitinophagales > Chitinophagaceae > Ferruginibacter. Next base: position 2,371 of record JBBQPX010000325.1, on the reverse strand, counting down.
TTGTGGCTCCACTCACATAAAACTCTATAGGTTACAAAACTTGGTCGTGCAGGGGCATAGATGATGTTGTCAAAAATCCAATCAATAAAAACGAAAATACCAATAGCGGTTGCAAGCCATACTATCACGCCTCTAACAAGATGCCAGCGAAGCGCCTCCAGGTGGCCCATAAAAGACATCTCTCCAGGAGCTTCGCTTACTTCGTTGCTTTTATTTCGCAACCTTTTAAAGAAATTTTTTCTATCTGCGGATTCTATTGCCAATTACTAATAATTTATTGCCTGTAATTAAATCAGGATTGCAAAGGTAAAGGTCTAAAACTTAAATATGCCGTTGAAACTTTTTAAACTGATGTATCAACAGCAAGGTTTAATTGTTTCAAACACACTAGCTTACTTTGGAGAAACTGTTACATTCCCTGTGCGCTTTAAAATTCCCCAGCCCTGCATTTCGCCCTTTAGTGCTTTATTAAACGATTTTATAAGGATGTAATACATCAGTTGCCGGTAAATTAACCGCTGCGGTATCATCCACAATAACTTTTTATAATCTTCTTTTTCAAATGCAAAAGCAAGCGCAGCGCCTGCTACATCAACCAAAGTGAAAATGAAATAATAAAAAATAATATTGCTGATATCTGACTGAATAATACCAAACCCAGCCGCCAGCAAACTAAATACAAGTATTATATCCGCCAACGGCGCTAAAAACGGCAGCAATATCTGAAAAATTAAAATGTTGGGCATAGCCACCATTCCAAAGTTTTTATATTTTGGGTTGAAGGCAGCATCTCTATGCTTCCAAAAACTCTGCATAACACCAAAGCTCCAGCGAAAACGCTGCTTCATAAACTGGCGCATGGTTTCGGGTGCTTCAGTATAAGAAATGGCGTCGTTGCTGTTTTTTATTTTATAACCATGGCGATGTAAACGCATGGTAAGGTCGCAATCTTCGGCAAGTGTATCGGTAGTAAACGCACCTGCTTTAATAACGGCATCTTTTCTAAATGCGCCAATGGCACCGGGTATTACTGTTATGCAGTTGAGCAATTCAAAAGCACGCCTGTCGAAATTTTGAGAAGTAATATATTCAATACTTTGCCAGCGTGTAATCAGATTTACTTCGTTACCCACTTTTACATTTCCGGCAACGGCACCAACCGTTTCGTCGGTAAACTTTTTCATCAACTGACTTATGGCATCAGCTTTTAGTTGTGTATCTGCATCAATACAAACAACAAAATCGCTATCGGCTATATTTATGCCGTAGTTTAACGCAGATGCTTTGCCACCATTGGGTTTAGTATGTACCTGCACATTAGCATTGCCGGCAAACTGTTCGTTCACTTTATTAAAAGTATCATCCTTGCTGCCATCATCAATAAACACAATTTTAAGGTTGGGATAATCCTGTTGCAATAAACTTTCCACCGTACGGCAAGCATTTATTTCTTCATTATAGGCAGGTACAATTATGCTTACTGTTGGAGTAGCTGCGGTAACAACAGCATCCTTTTCTTTTCTTTTTTGCATAAATGCTACAATAGCCATCATCGTCATGCGGCCAACGGATAAAATAATGCCAATTATGAACAATGCAAAAACCAAATGCCCGGCCCAATATGTAAATTCAGCGATAAAAAAGTTTAAAGAATTTATCCAGCTTCGTTTTATGGGCGGCATTACATCATCTCTTGTTTTACCCATCAAATCGGCTACGGTAGTAAATTTGCAGCCCCGTTTTTTAAAGTAATCAATTATACGGGGTAATGCATCAACCGTTGCCTGTCGGGATTCTCCACCAGCATCGTGTAATAAAATAATACTGGCATTTGTTTCTTCCGCCAGGCGGATGGTGCGGTTTACTATACTGTCGGCATTCATTTTTGGGTCCCAATCATTGGGGTCAATACTCTCGCCAACAGTTATGTAGTTATCTTTTTTGCTGCGGGCAATGGGTTCAATTTCATCGAAGGTTTGGGGCTCACTATCTGCATTGTAAGGCGCCCTGAATAAAATTGTGGACCGCCCGGTGACACATTCCAGTAAAATTCTGGTAGATTTTAATTCTAAATCGGCCCTTTCGGGGCTCATTTTTGCAATGTTGTGGTGTGTAAATGTGTGGTTGCCTATTTCATAACCATCTTTGTAAATGCGGCTAAGTAATGGGATATTATTTTCTGCATTTAAACCAATTACAAAAAAAGTAGCCGGTACCTTTTCTTTTTCAAGAATATTTAAAATTTTAGGCGTGTATTCTGCACTTGGGCCATCATCAAAAGTTAAAATCATTTTATGACCGGGGCCCATAGGTGTTTTATCTTCTGCAAATTTCTGGTAAATATATCCCGAAGGGAGATTAACGTATTGTT
>JBBQPX010000324.1:0-4057 GCA_038216775.1 Chitinophagales bacterium | reverse complement strand
GTAGCTTTCTACGGCAACTTTTGCTCTTTCACCCGGGTCACGTACAATTTTCTTTACAACTATAAGGCCGTCAAAAATTTCAGGCACTTCAATTTCCAGTAATTTCTCTAAAAATGCAGGGCTTGTTCTGCTTATGATAATAACAGCCTGGCTGTTTTTAAGTTCAACTTTTTTTACAACACCTCTTACATTTTCGCCTTTTTTAAAGTAATCGGTTGGTATCTGTTCAGATTTAGGCAACAACATTTCATTACCTTCTTCATCTAATAACAATACCTCTTTTTTCCAAACCTGGTAAACCTCACCACTCACAATATCGCCAACGCGTTCTTCGTATTTTTTTATCAGGATGTTTTTCTTCAAATCATTAATACGGGCAGCAAGCGTTTGTTTACCCGCTAAAATAGCACGGCGGCCAAACTCCTTCTGTATATCAACTTCTTCGTATAACTCTTCACCAACCTGGTAATCAGGCTCAATCAAAATGGCATTTTTGTGCTCAATTTCGGTAAGTGAGTTGTACAAATCATCATCATCAACAATGGTACGGCGACGGAAAATTTCCAAATCACCTTTTTGATCGTTAACAATAACGTCGAAGCATTCATCGCTACCGTATTTTTTACGGATAAGCGTTTTAAACACATCTTCCATTACTTTCATCAACGTAGGACGATCGATGTTTTCCGCATCTTTAAACTCCTGGAAGGAGTCGATTAAATTGATACTTGCCATATTCCGCTCCGGCATCTCTCCTCCCAATAGCCATCGTGACTACAAGGATTTGTTACCCCGCCGGGGTAGGGGTTTGTTTAAAAATTAAAATTTAACTTGAATTTTTGTCTGTTTTATGCTTTCGAAAGGAATTTCATCCTTTACCACTACTGCCTTTTTCCCTTTGCCTGCTGTATATTCTACAATAATTTGCTCATCGGTTACTTCAATAAGCTTGCCTTCTCTTTTAATATCGTCGTTGGTAACTACCTCCACATCTCTGCCAATATTCTTTTTGTATTGTCGCAGAAGCTTTAATGGCTCATCTAATCCCGGGCTACTAACCTCTAGCGAAAAATCGCCTTCAGGATACATACCCATCTCTTCCATAATTTTATACAAAGAGCGATTTATCTTAATGCATTTTTCAATTCCTAGGCCACTATCCGCATCTAAATATATTTTAAAATTGTTGGTGGGCTTTATTTTTATAGAAACTAAAAAAACATCATCTTTTAATAAAGAGACAACCAATTTTTCTACCGCCTTTATTTGTGTGTCTTGAGTCATGATAAAAGAAGAAGGGAACGCCTCCGTTCCCTTCATTAATTCTTTGTCTGGTGCAAATATAGTAATTGTACCTGTAATTGCCAAAATGTATATGTTTTTTAGCGGGTTAATTTATAGTTATGTTGATGTGAAATACTTTTTAGCTCATAGCTTTCCTATTAGATAATATCATCTTAATTTATTCATAATCCATCTTAGCGGATTATTTTCATAAATCAAGACGATATTACCAAATTTTAACAGCATGGCATTTGTTTGGTTTATAACTTTGCTGCATGGGTATATTTAGAGTGATATTTGAACTGCTTGTACTTTATCTGGTTTATAAACTAATTTTCGATTTTATTATTCCTGTTTATAAAACCACCAAACAAGTGAGCCAGAAAATGGGTGAAATGCAAAATAAGATGAATGAGCAGGCACAGCAGCAGACTAATGCTAATACTTATAAAGAAAATGTGACTAAGCCTGGCAAGGAGGATTACATTGAGTTTGAGGAGGTAAAGTAATTTTCAGGTTAACCCAAAAAGCATTTATAAATCGATTTTAGTTTTAACAGTGCACCTATCTTGAATTACTATCTCTTGTATTTTTTGGTTTGGTAGCAGGTGATGCGTTTTTATTCCCAAGGCTTTTGCGCCTTCTATATTAATTAAAGTATCATCTATAAATAAAGTTTCTTCCGGCAGTAGGTTTTCATCCTGCAAAACAAATTCATAAATTTCTTTAGTTGGTTTTCGTAACCCAACTTCGTTTGAGTACCAGCTTTTAATAAAATATTTATCCAACGAGGGTTCGAGGGTTTGTTTGGTGAAAATTTGGCGAAAACAGTTTAGGTGAATGCTATTGGTATTGCTAAGCAAATAAATTTTGTATTCAGTGGCAAGGTTTTCTAAAAATGCAAGGCTATCCGTTCTAAAATCCAGCAGCATGGCGTTCCAGGCTTTTTCAATATCGGTATTAGAAATCACTGCGTTTGTTCTGCTTTTAACAGCCGTGTAAAAGTCCGCTTCTGTAATATGCCCGGTTTCTAATCTTTCAAAAAGCTCATCAGCTTTAAATTGAGAAAACATCTCTTCAAAATTTTCTATACCAAGGTTTTTAAAGGCATCGATTGTTTTTTGATAATTGAGATTGAGTAATACACCGCCTAAATCGAAAATGATATTTATTGTTGTTGTCATGTTGTAAAGATAGTTGGCTATTGATTATACAGTGGGTTTTGAACACGGATTGAACGGATTTGACGGATGGTCGCGGATATTATTCAACTTCGTTGAATTTTGGATGTGCTGATTTTTTTTAATTGATAAAGCGTAATAGCAAGCTTAAGTCGAAAATGATGTTTATTGTTGTTACTACTATGTAAAAATAGTCGGGTCCTATTTATGCTGCGCAAACAACCAGGGCAGTAATTCCGGCTCCGCCAATGCACTATCCCAACTGTTATGATTATCATTGGGGTAGATGGTAAGTTTTACTTTAACGCCTGCAGCCTTCATAGCTGTTACCATATTTTGAGAATGGTTAGGCGGCACCACATTATCTTTACCACCGTGAAAAACCCACCAGTTTACTTTTCTAAGTTGTTTTGCTGTTGCAGGGTTTGCGCCACCGCATATAGGAAAGGCCGCTGCAAAAGTTTTAGGCATGCGCCGCACCAACTCAAAAGTACCCATGCCGCCCATGGATAAACCGCCAACATAAATCTGGTTTTTTTTTACAGGATATTTATCTAAAACATAATGCACCAGTTCTTCCAGCAGCATCATACATTTTGTTGGCGCACCATCTTCTAAAAAATAAAAGGTTCTGTTTTTTCCTCCATCATCGTGCATTCGTAATGCATTGCTCCAGTAGCTTTCCCTGGCGCATTGAGGAAAAATTACAATAGCTTTATAAGCTTCCCTCACATCATCCTTTAAAAATAATTTGGCGCCATGCACCAATTGTTGCTCATTATCATTGCCTCTTTCGCCGGCACCATGCAGAAAAAAGATAACAGGATATTGTTGTGTGCTATCATATCCTTTAGGAAATAAAACTCTGTAAGGCAAAGTATCTCCGCCCTGCACTAGCCACTTTTTTTGATACATTGAAAAATCCTGCGCATTAGCAAGCGTTGTTATAGCTAACACTAAAATAAAAAATAGAATTATCTTTTTCATTATGCCAATTTTTTGAGACAGAAATCTCAATTTTTGAGTTTTGTGAAAACGAAACATGGCCGCACTTAGCAATATACCACAATTCAATACTTCAAATATCGGCAACCAATAATTTACATCTCTACGTAAAAAAATAAAAGAGGAAATAGAATGTGGTAATGTTGTTGCTTGTACAACTTTATCATTTATCCATAAGCTTCGTGTACCAATTTCAGTTTATCATAGATCGGTGCACCTCCGCTCCAATCATCATAACAATGAAACCAATAAGCCAGATATATTTTGATACTTCCGGTTCTTTAAAATAAGCGGTTATGGTTTCAGGCAAATGTTTTTAGCGTTGCTGGTTTATGTTTTTGATTGTGTAGTTTCTATAGTGATCAATTAAATAAAAGTCACAAGTTTGCCACGATGTAATTGTAACTAACAATAACTCAAAGTAGTAATTTATTTAAAAAACATAGTTTATTTTAAAAATCAGCATTGGAATAGCTGTTTTTTATTACTTTTGCCGTCCGTTATGTAAAAATAACAGGGCCTATAGCTCAGTTGGTTAGAGCACCTGACTCATAATCAGGTGGTCCCTGGTTCGAGCCCAGGTGGGC
>JBBQPX010000323.1:0-4074 GCA_038216775.1 Chitinophagales bacterium | reverse complement strand
GCCTTTATAAAATGGGTTGCTTACAACTGCGAATCTTCGTAGCTTTTTATTTTATTGTAGAGCGTTTTTCTATCAATTTTAAGTACTTCGGCAGCCTTTGTTTTATTAAAATTTACTTCCTTTAAAACATGCATAATAGTTTCATATTCGGCTTTAGATGCAGAGTCTTTTAAAACCAAGGTTCTTTTTTCAGGTTCAGCAACTTCAGTATCAGTATTGCTTTCAGCCATAGCGTTACTTATTTCGTAAGGTAAAGAGGCTGCTGTTACGTAACCACTTTCTGTAAGCAATGCACAGCGCCTTACTACATTTCTAAACTCTCTTAAATTGCCGGGCCAGCTATACTTTTTAAACATACCCATCACTTCATCATCAAAGCCATCAAGTGTTTTGTTCAATTCGTCCATTGTTTTCGCTAAAAAAAATGCCGCAAAAGCGGAGATGTCATCTTTTCTATCTCTTAATGGGGGTAGGTTTATTGAAAACTCATTAAAGCGATGGTATAAATCCTCTCTGAACTTACCGCTTCTGTATGCTTCTTGTAAATTTTCGTTAGATGCTACTATGATTCTGATATCAATCTCAATTTCTTTATTTCCCCCTACGCGTTTAAACTTTCTTTCCTGTATAACTCTTAAAAGTGAAGCTTGTATTTCCGGCGATAAATTTGCAACTTCATCTAAAAACAAAGTGCCGCCATTGGCAAGTTCAAAATGTCCTTCCTTATCAGCCTGTGCACCGGTAAAGGCACCTTTCATGTGGCCGAACAGTTCACTGCCCGCAAGTTCCTTTGATAAAGTACCACAGTCCATGGCAATAAACGGTTTGCCTTTTCTGCTACTTCTGTCGTGAATTGTTTTTGCGATAACTTCTTTACCAGTACCACTTTCACCATAAAGTATTATACTGAAATTTGTAGGAGCTACAAGATCAATTTGCTTGTATAAATCTTTAGTTTTTTTAGCACCACCTTCTAAAAATTCTCCCTCAGCTTTACTTGCAGATCTTGATGTTTTAGTTTGTTTTGCGGGTTGTGCCGCAGTTTGGTTTTCATCTGCAGGCTGATTTATAGCCTTGCTTAAAATACTAAGTACTTCATCAGGAATTAATGGTTTAATAATGTAGTCATAAGCGCCTGCTTTAATAACATCTACCGCCATTTTAATATCGCTGTAGCCAGTAATTATAAGTACAATTGTAGCAGGCTTATATTCTTTTACTTCAAGTAGTACATCCTTGCCGTCTTTTTTATCGCCCAACCTGTAATCGCACAAAACTATATCAAAGTTCCCTGCCTTAAATTTTTCAATACCTCTCTTGCCGGAATTGGCAGTATCTGCATCGTAACCATTTTTTGTAAGAAACCTTTTGAGTAATTCGCACATATCCACGTCGTCGTCAATTATTAATATGCTTTTTTTCATGCAGCTTTTGTTTTTGTTTAAAGATACTATTAGTTTGAGTCATCGGGTTACGATTTGAAAAAATACATAATTATTAATTTATCTAAGCGTTAACCTTTTGATTAGAGACAAATAGCATATCAAAACTTTGCCGATTTTTTGAATAGTGTAATGAGAGCTAAACCAAAGAGTTGCGAAGAATAAAATACGCAAATTGTAGAAACATATACACAGTAAAAAAAATGGACACTGCCAAAAATGGTTCCTTAAGTTAAATGATACCGTTAATTTCTTTGGCAAAAAAATTGTAACAATATTACCAAACCATAAGTAAATTATTTTATTTGTATTAGAATGAGAGCATTGATTATAGATGATGAAATTGATATCTGTTACCTTTTAAGCACTTTACTGGATAGAAAAAGTATTAAATCTGACTATGTAAACAGTATTGCTCAGGCTGTAACTGCATTAGAAACATCAAAACCCGAAATTATTTTTTTAGATAATCATCTTCCAGATGGTAGGGGAGTAGATTTTATACATTTTATTAAAGAGCATAATCCGCAGGTAAAGTTGGTTATGATTACCGCTTACGATACCCCTGCAGATAGAAGCGCTGCATTCGCCAAAGGTGTTGATTACTTTGTTGCCAAACCTTTTTCAAGAGATATTATTTATGCTACTTTGGATGAAATGGAAAGGTAGTTTTTAGTGTGCCAGCACAATATTATTTTTTCATTCTTATTGTAATCTGAAATATCCAACAGTTGATCAGTATCATTTCCCATTTCTACAAATCAGTCCGCAAAATTAAATTTAATTTGAAAAGTTGTTCCCTTTCCTGGTTTGCTTTTTATATTAATATCTCCATCGTGGTTTAAAATAATATTGGCGGTGTTAGTTAACCCAAGCCCGTTACCACCTTTTTTGGTTGAGTAGTAAGGCTCAAAAACATTATTCAATTGCTCTTCATTCATTCCTTCACCATTATCAATAATTTCTACTACGCATTTTCCAGCTTCGCCTTTGGTTTTAAGTTCCAAAATTCCTTCACCCGGCTTCATAGCTTCTATTGCATTTACAATCAAATTTAAAAAAGCAATCTTTATTTTTTCAGCATCAACTGATACATTGCAAATATCGGCACTGTACTTTCTTTCTATCTGAATATTCGTCAAATCAATTCTGTCTTTGGCAAGCAAAAGCGCTTCATCTAATAAAGCGTTAATTGAAACGGAAGCTATGGACAACTCTGTAAAACGCGTAGCATTCAGCAAATCGCTTATTAACTGGTTAATGCGTTTACTATTTCTAAGCACCATATCAAAAAGCATTGTGCTGCTTTCATCATGCTCTGGTAAATCAGCTTTTATTTGCGATACGGCCAAATCAATATTAGTAAGCGGGTTACGTATTTCATGAGCTATCGTGCGTGCAACGCGGCCGGTTGCAGCAAACTTTTCACTTCGTTTCATCTGCACCAAAGCTGCATTTGCTGTATCAAGTTCAATAATCTGCTGCTTAAGTTCTTCCTGGTATTCTTTTATTTTGTTGTCAGAAACTATTCTCGCCTTTTTTTCTCTATGGTAAGTGTAAAATCCAAATGCGGCAAAAATTAATGCTACAATCAGCGATGAAATAATGATAAATTTAAAAGCGGAAGTTCTTGAGTCCAGTTCTTTATTTCTTACAGCCAGTTCGTTACTTTCATGATATTGCATATTGCTTACAATATATCTGATTTGGCCCATTTGATTTCTACCTTTATATAAATATTCTAAAACTTTATTATCAATCAGCCTGCCGTTACTATTAAAATAGTTTATTTCATTTAACAGTCTTTCGCTGATTTCCTTGATTTTTAAAGATAAAGTATCGAGTTGCGCTTGTTGAAAATCATCATTTTTTGTTTGAGTTCGCAGGCTGCTAAAACTTGCTGCTATCATTTTATTACTTAATTGATATGGGGTAAGAAATACGGTATCCTTTGAACTGAGGTAGCCTCTCATTCCATTTTCGGCATCTTTAACACCAGAAAGAAGTGTCTCCAAGTTGGCAATCACCTTAGTGCTGTTGTTAACCCAACCAACTTGTTTTATTAGCTGATTATTTGTATAAAGTGTAAGCACGTAAGAAATTATGAGTATTATAAACGCAGACGCATATCCTGCTTTTACTCTAAAATCAAATGCCAGTTCTTTTATAGTTTTTATCATAGTATGGCATATTTAATAGGCCGGGTAATACATAACATTGTTGCTGATAATAGAACTGTTTGTACTCAATAATTAAGCCCGGAATTTTTTTCAACAAAAAATATCCATATTCTCTGTTGTGTTTTGTAAAAATTACAAGTAACCTCCATCCTTTCTTTTATCATTTTAGTAAGGAGATGATTTTCTTGACAGCTTACAAAATTATCAGGATTGTGGCTGTGTTAAAAATACAGAATAAAGAGCGGCTTCAATTTTTAGATACAGGCTTACATTAAAATTTGCGAGTTTATTTTCATCTTTTACGCTGAAAGTTAAAAATTCATCCATCTTCGGTATGAGAGTAAATAAAAAATTACCATCATAAAATATGGAAAAACTTATTCCCTCGTCATCCTTTAAAAGCTCAATAACTTTATATTTTATTATCTGATTTTGATGGTAAATTTTCAACT
>JBBQPX010000322.1:0-4105 GCA_038216775.1 Chitinophagales bacterium | reverse complement strand
GATTACTAAGTCTGGTTCCAACGCCCTTCATGGATCTGCATATTATATTTTCCGTAATCAGAATATGGCCGGGAAAACACCAGGTCCCGTACCTGATAAGGATCGTAAAAAATTGACTGATTTTAATAATAAAACTTATGGTTTCACAATTGGTGGTCCTATCATTAAGAATAAAGCTTTCTTTTTTGTAAATGCAGAAATTCAAAAAGATAGCCGTCCACAACCATATACTGGTCAGAATGTATTAAATCCAGATGGCAGTATTCGTTACAACGTAGCAGATTCGGTTAATAAACTTGTGACCCACTTAAACACAAAATACGGCTATCAAACCGGAGATTATTTAAATAACCCAGATGCTATTGACCGGGTAAACCTAAATACCAGATTTGATTTTGCACTAAATAGCAATAACAAACTTACAGTAAGCTACCGTTATACAAATACAGAAAGAACTAATCCGGGAAGAAGCACTAATAATGCAATCAACTTTGTAAATGGTGGTGAATTTTTCCCCTCTACAACACATTCCGGCAATGCTGAACTGAATACAAAATTCAGCAATAAAATGAATAATAAATTCAGGATTTCATTCACAGATGTAATAGATGACAGGGGGCCGGTTGGCACACCTTTCCCTGCTGTAAGTCTTCAAACATTCAATGGTGGACCAACTATTAATTTTGGAAGTGACGCCGCTTCTTCGGCGAATTTATTAAAGCAGCGTATCATCAACTTTTACGATGCATTTAAAGTATACGCAGGAAAAAATTCCATAACTATTGGTGCTGATCTGGATTTTAATAAGTCTTATAACCTTTTCATGAACAGAGCATTTAGTTTGTATAGCTTCAATAACCTTGGTGCTTCAGGGCCATCCCAAATAGGATCTTTGCAGGCATTTATGGAAGATCGTGGAGCACAGCGAATAAGACGAGGCTATTCTCTTGTGGATGATAATAGCAAAGGTGGAGATCTTGCAACAAATGCAGCAGCTAATTTCACATCAGCACGTTTGGGTATATTTATAAACGATGATATCAAAGTATCTGATAAATTTACCCTAACACTTGGCTTACGTGCAGATAAAACCTCGTTTACAACTGCAGCACCTACTGATAAATTTTTTAATGACACTGCACGTCCTGTAATTGCAGGAGTTTACGATCTTGAAGGTGCAGTTTCGGGCGGCAAGTTTAAACCAAAAGTGCAATTCTCTCCTCGGATTGGGTTTAAGGTCGACCTGAATGATGAAGGTATAATTCTACGTGGCGGCGTTGGTGTATTTGGTGGAAGAACTCCACTCGTTTGGCCTGGAGGTGTCTTTCAAAACAACGGAATAACGATTGGAGCCCTTGATGTTGCGGGTGCATCAGGTACTACACCTGTATTACTAAATGGCTTGCCAGTTCCTTTCATTTCCGATGTAAATAATCAATACACTCAGGCAAACTTTGGTTTAGCTCCGAGCCTGATCAGTCCACAGGGAGATATGAACATTATTTCTAAAAACTTTCGTCTTCCCGCTGTTTTCAGAGGTTCATTTGGTGCGGATAAAAAATTAGGTAAGGGATGGACGCTTAATTTCGACCTTATGTATACTAAAAATCTTTATGAAGTGGATTGGGTAAATGTAAACTTAGCCAAGCCAGCTTTAACTAGTACAGGGCCAGATACAAGGTTGATTTACTCAACCTCTGGAAACCCAACAAGGTTGATATACAGGCCTTCAGGTGCTACCAATGCTGCACGTAATCCTTACGCAAATGTAATATTGATCAGAAATACGACAGGTCAGAAAGGTTTTTCTTATAACTTCACAACAGGCATCGAAAAACAAACAAAAAACGGTTTGCTTTTCAATGCTAATTACACTTATGGTAATTCGCAAGTCCATAATGAAGCTACTAGCTCTGTAAATACATCTAATTGGTTAAACATGGAAGCTGTTAGTTCCAGAAACTATATTGGACTTTCAACTTCTGACTTTGACATGGGACATCGCATATTTGCTCTAGTATCTAAGAAATTTACTTACCTGAGAGGGAATATGGCAACAACAGTTTCTTTCGTTTATAACGGACAGTCTGGTAACCCTTATAGTTATACTATGAGTGGGAATGCATTTATTGGAGATGGAGGTACAAACAATGACTTGCTGTATATTCCTGCAAGCAGGGCTGAAATGGATCAGATGTCATTTCCAACGAATGGCGCCTTAACCGAAACAGTACAAAAAGACCAGTTTGAAGCATTCATTCAGTCTGATAAATACATGAGGAAAAACCGTGGCAAATTTGCAGAACGCAACGGCGCCCGTTCACCATTTACGAATATACTTGACGCTAATATTCAACAGGATTTTAGTATCAAAAGCGGTGGTGTTCGTCATACGCTTACGATTCGGTTCGACATTTTTAATCTTACTAATTTGATCGACAAAAATGCTGGTCGTCAGTACTTCTTTAATTTCGATCAGGCACAGATTGTTCAAGTAATTAATTTTACCGGAACCAAGCCCAATTATAGATTTAACAGACCACCGAATGATCAAGTAGGTGTCATAAGCGATGGTATATCCGCTTTCAACAGTAGCCGCTGGAACGGACAAGCAACTATCAGGTATAGCTTTTAATTCAGTGGCAGCCTTATTAGATTACTTTTAGAGTACGTATTTTACGTTCTACTAAAATATTTAAAAATATAAAAAAAGCCATGGCCTTGTCGCCATGGCTTTTTTTATACACTTTATTTTTTCAAAATGGAATTAACAAATTCTTCTGAAAAATTACGAACTGCTGCTATCATGCAGTACTACAACTTTAATACATTGCGTTCGTTAACTAAAAACCTACCATTTGATTTCAAAGCTACTCCTACTCTGCTGTTGCATCACCGGACCATTTGTTTTAAAATCAAATGCGCAGGAGTTTATGCTTACCGGTAAAATAATGAATGCGGCATTGGAGCCAATGACCTATGCCTCTGTCAGCATTAAAGAACTGCAAACCGGCACCACCTCAGATACCAAAGGCAATTTTAAATTTCAGTTGGAAACAGGTAAATACGATGTGGTGGTTTCAATGATTGGTTACAAAACACAAGTGATTACCCTTACTATCACCGAAGATTATACGCTGAATATCATTTTACAGGAAGACAACAACCAATTACTTAGTGACGTTCAAATTATTGGCACCAGGAAAGACCATGCGGAAGAGATTGTACGAAACGTAATCCGCAACAAAGAGAATCAGCTCAGCAATGCAAAAACATACAGTTGTAATGTGTATATAAAGGCATCGGATCAAACCATTTTCAAAAGTAAACCGAAAAAAAATAGTAAGGATACCACCAGCGCCGAACAAAAGGCGTTGGCTGCAATGAATATGGCAGAAGTTTACCTGAAAGCAGACCACAGTTTTCCCGACAAGATAAAAGAAGAAAGAACGGCGGTAAAAATAAGAGGGAACAGTGAAAGTCTTTTCTACTTAACCACAACGGATGGTGATTTTAATTTCTATAAAAATCTGGTACAACTTCCTGCACTCTCTGCCATGCCCATGCTTTCTCCCATCAGCAACAGTGGCCTCGTTGCATACAAATACAAAACACTGCGGATAAGAAAAGAAAATAACAGAACTATTTACACCATTAAAGTTACGCCCGGCAAACTAGGCAATGCATTGGTAAGCGGCGAAATGGAAATCATGGACAGTGCCTGGGTTTTGCTAAGTTCGCATTTTGAACTGCCCAAATTCCATTTAACCGAATATGATTTTTTTGCTGTAGACCAACAATACGAATGGGTGAATAATAAAGCCTGGATGCCCGTGAGGCAGGATTTTACTTATCGCACCAAGGCCGGCAAAGGTTCGCTCAGCGGCCAAACCATTGCTATATTCAGCGATTATCATATTGACACCAGCTTTGCAAAAAAGCATTTTACAACCGAATTAAGTTCTACAGCGCAGTTAGCGTATGAAAGAGATAGCAGCTTTTGGGACAACATTAGAAAAGAACCATTGACAGACAAAGAAGTTCAATTCATTCATTTTAAGGACAGTATTAGAAGGGCACATACAACCACTTATTATTTGGATTC
>JBBQPX010000321.1:0-4119 GCA_038216775.1 Chitinophagales bacterium | reverse complement strand
GTTAAAATTGATGGTAAGGCAAGAGGTATAATTGCCCGGGATTTAGTTAGCGGAAAATTGGAAAGACATTTTGGACATGCAGTTTTATTATGCACTGGAGGATATGGTAACGTATTTTATTTAAGTACCAACGCCATGGGCAGCAACGTTACTGCCGCCTGGAAAGCCCATAAACAAGGTGCATATTTTGGAAATCCTTGTTTTACTCAGATTCACCCAACCTGTATTCCTGTTAGCGGCGATTACCAGAGTAAACTAACATTAATGAGCGAAAGCTTGCGTAATGACGGTAGAATTTGGGTGCCAAAAGCAAAAGGCGACAATCGTAAAGCAATTGATATACCCGAAGAAGAAAGAGATTACTACTTAGAAAGAAGATATCCTGCATTTGGAAACTTAGTGCCACGTGATGTTGCTTCAAGAGCCGCAAAAGAAAGATGCGATGAAGGTTATGGTGTAGGTACAACCAAACTGGCAGTTTATCTCGATTTTAAAGACGCAATAGTTCGTTATGGAAAAATAGAGGCGGGAAAGACTGGTAATGAGGAGGCTGAAAACCATTCAATAATAGAACTTGGCAAAGCTGTTGTGGCAGAGAAATACGGTAATCTTTTTGAAATGTATGAGAAGATTACTGGTGAAAATCCTTACGAAATGCCCATGCGCATTTACCCTGCTGTGCATTACACCATGGGTGGTTTGTGGGTTGATTACGAGCTAAAAACCAGTGTAGATGGATTATATGCCCTTGGTGAAGCAAACTTTAGCGACCATGGTGCAAACCGTTTAGGAGCAAGTGCTTTAATGCAAGGTTTAGCTGATGGTTATTTTGTAATTCCTTACACTTTGGGTAATTACCTGGCAGATGATATCCGCACAGCGGCAATACCAACAACACATGCAGCTTTTGAAGAAGCTGAAAAAACAGTTAGCGACCGGATAAACCAATTAATGAGCATTAAAGGCAATCAAACTGTTGAAAGTTTTCACAAGCGGCTTGGTAAAATTATGTGGGAAAAATGCGGCATGGCTCGTAATGCGCAAGGTTTACAGGAAGCAATTACAGAAATTCAGGCACTAAAAAAAGAATTCTGGAGTGATTTAAAAATACCTGGAGATATTAATGAAATGAATCCAGAGCTTGACAAAGCAGGCAGAGTAGCAGATTTTATTGAGTTGGGCGAATTGATGTGTAAAGATGCGTTGGATAGAAATGAAAGCTGTGGCGGTCACTTCCGTGAAGAATCTCAAACACCCGATGGCGAAGCTAAACGTGACGATGACAACTACAGTTACGTAGCTGCTTGGGAGTATAAAGGTGAAAGTGATTGGCAGTTGAATAAAGAACCTTTAACGTTTGATATTGTTAAGCCAACGCAACGTTCTTATAAATAATACCTCATTAAGTAATTTGAAATAAATTATGGAACACTACAACATGAACCTCACACTAAAAGTGTGGAAGCAAAAAAACACTAATGCAGACGGTAATTTGGAAACTTACCAGGTTAAGGATATTTCTTCAGAAATGAGTTTTCTAGAAATGTTTGATGTGCTTAATGAGCAATTGATAACAGAAGGAAAGGACCCGATTGCTTTTGACCATGATTGCCGTGAAGGTATTTGTGGTATGTGCAGTATGTATATTGATGGCCGTGCACATGGCCCATGGACAAAAAATACAACCTGCCAATTGCATATGCGTGCTTTTAAAGACGGAGATACAATTGTTGTAGAACCTTGGCGCAGCAAGGCTTTTCCTGTTATTAAAGATTTAATGGTTGACCGCAGTGCTTTTGACCGTGTAATTCAAGCAGGTGGTTACATTTCTGTAAATACTGGTAATGCCGTGGATGCTAACTCATTGCCCATAGATAAAAAAAATGCGGATACTGCTTTTGATGCGGCGTCATGTATTGGTTGTGGAGCCTGCGTTGCTGCTTGTAAAAACAGCAGTGCTATGTTATTCGTAAGTGCCAAAGTATCTCAACTTTCTTTACTGCCGCAGGGCCAGCCAGAAAGAGAATCAAGGGTATTAAATATGGTTGCTCAAATGGATAAAGAAGGGTTCGGTAACTGTACAAATACTTATGCCTGCGAAGCAGAATGTCCTAAAGGAATTTCGGTTGCAAATATTGCCAGAATGAATCGTGAGTTTTTAACGGCTGGATTAAGTACAGAGCAATAACAAAATGAATTTTAAAAAAAATAGTAATACAACCTTCTTTTTTAGAAGGTTTTTTTATTTATTGACGTGTATTGTTATTTTTATAGACCTGTTGTAAAAATAATACATTAGTAAACTTTTGTAGTCCGTTAATTTTGCCGGTTAAATGCCAGTATATCCTGATAGTTTGCTAAACAAAGTTTATGCACTATACAATATAGCGACACGGAAATTGGACTCAAGTAATAAAATAAATGGTATAGATTTTATCTTAAGGCCAGGCTTTTGTTCGGCTGGTAACAGGTAAATACCATGTTAGCTTTACTAAAAATTATTTATGCAAAACACTTTTTTTTGAAAAATAAAACTAACAGACTTTGTTACTTGGAAGGTATTAGAGGAATTGCTGCATTTATTGTACTAATCGGGCATTTAAAAAATGTGTTTGATTATGATTTTGAAAATCGCACTTTAGCATATTTTATTAACCTTACACATTCAACCTTTCTAGGTACACTGTTAAATTCGTTTATTGTTGTTTTTGTAGATGGTAAATTGGCTGTGCAGATTTTTTGGTTTATGAGCGCTTATGTAATTTCTATCAAACTTTTTGGTAAACACGGTAGTACATATCTTAAATCAGCAGTAATAAAAAGATACTTTAGATTGGCTATACCTGTATTAGCGTCCGTATTGTTAGCCTTTGGATTAATGAAATTGGGGTTCATGTACAATCACGAATTGGAACAATTTTCCGGTAGGCATTATCCCAGCCTTACCGAAATGTACAATTTTAAGCCTGATTTTTTGAAAGCAATCAAATCAGGATTATGGGATACCTTTTTTAATTTTAAAAGTAGTAATTCCTATAATATCGTTTTGTGGACTATGGAACCGGAATTGTTCGGCTCTTTTTTCTGTTTTTTTCTCTTCGCTGTTTTTAGAAAGGGTAGTGCACGCTATTATTTTTATGTATGCTTTATTATTGCGTCTGTTTTCTTTCAATACTACTGGCTTACAACTTTTATTATTTCTTATATACTCTGCGATATTGATCATACCACTAATCCCTTTAAAAAAATGTTGGCCACATTATCAGCGCATCTATATGCTAAATGGTACTACAGCGTAGCGGTAATTTTTATATTGATTATGATTAATGGATTAAACCAACATTTTTATAGTGCTTACGCCAAAATATTTGTGAGTGCCGGTATAGTTTTTAGTGTAATGAATGCTGAAAGTTTACGTAATTTCTTTAGTAAAAAAATACTGGTTTGGCTCGGTAAAATATCTTTTGGTTTATACCTCATACATATTCCGGTCATTTATTCATTTTCTTGTTATTTGTACTTACAAATTGGTCTTGAACACATCTGTAATGCATGGATATCTTCAATAATTACGATTGCTTTTGTTTTGACTGGGGCAGTAATATTTACAAAATTTATAGATAAGCAATCTGTATTTATCTCTTCAAAAATTGCAAAGTTTTTTGTAAGGTAATGTAGTCAAAAATACTTCTTGATTGTATCAAAAAGATTTTTAAGACAGGTAAATTTGCGGAATAAAAAATAAGTAAAAAGAAGAAAAATTATTTTTTCTTCTTTTTATTTTTTAAGGTAAACACTCTTGAAATGTTAAATCCAAAATGAATGTCGCCTTTAAAGAAATCGCCGGTTGTTTCTGTTATAAAAGTCTTTTCAGTCATACCGGTAGAATTTGTAAAATGCAGTTGAAAAACGTGTCCGCCGGTTTCAATATCAAAGCCAACAGCCAGAGAATTTTTTGTACCTGTAATCCTGTAGTTTTCGCCTTCAACAAATGATATTGGCAGCACATGATAATATTCCACATTAAAACTTAAGCGTTTGGATAATTTTATCCTTCCTCCGACCCCGAGGGCAAAAATATCATTAGGTTCATTAGCAGTACTGGCAAGGTTGTAATGC
>JBBQPX010000320.1:0-4126 GCA_038216775.1 Chitinophagales bacterium | reverse complement strand
CCGAAATGCGAAAAGATTTCAGTATGGTTTCAGAAAATCTTTATCCATTATTTAAGACTATCAACTACGAAGGCGATGCCATGTATTGGCAAAATTGCCCGATGGCTTTTGGAGATGATAATGGTGCTAATTGGGTAAGTAAAACAAAGGAGGTTATAAACCCTTATTTGGGTAAATATGATCCAACATATAAAGCAACCATGCTTAATTGCGGTATGGTGAAAGATACCATAAAGGCGCAGTAACTGAAACAGTATTGCAACCTGCAAATTTGGGTTAAGATTAATTAGCTATGAAGATATATTTTTGTTTTTTTATTGTAGTGCTTTTCAGCTTGCCACTCTCCGCACAAAATAAGTACACAATAAGTGGTTATGTAAAAGATTCAGCTAACGGAGAAAATCTTATCGGTGCTGCCATTACAGTTCAGGGGCAATCCAAGGGGATTACAAGCAACTCATACGGTTTCTACTCAATAACACTTGATCAGGGAAAGTATGTACTTGTATGTTCATTTGTAGGTTATAGATACAAAGCAATAGAAGTTGATTTAACCGCCGATACTAAATTCAATTTTGAAATTCTTAATAAAACAGACCTTTCGCAGGAGGTTGTGGTCTCTTCCAAAAAAAGAGATGGAAATGTTAAGAGCGCACAAATGGGGCAGGTAACATTGCAGATAGAAAGGATAAAATCACTGCCGGCTTTTTTAGGTGAAGTAGATTTGTTAAAAACAATTCAGTTTTTACCGGGTGTGCGTAATGCAGGCGAAGGCAGTGCGGGTATATACGTAAGGGGTGGAGGGCCTGATCAGAATTTGATTTTACTGGACGATGCCCCTGTTTACAACACTGGCCACTTGTTTGGTTTTTTTTCCATTTTTAATGCTGATGCCATAAAGAATGTTACACTTATAAAAGGTGGTATGCCTGCACAATATGGTGGGCGACTTTCGAGCGTGCTGGATGTTTCGATGAAAGAAGGAAACAATCAAAAACTACAGGTTGATGCAGGGCTGGGGTTAATTGCATCACGGCTTTCAATTCAAGGTCCTATCAAAAAGGACAAGTCCTCATTTATTTTATCTGGCAGGCGCACCTATATTGATGTGCTCACCAAACCTTTCATTAAAGCGGGTAGCCAGTTTAAAGGCAGCGGCTACTATTTTTATGATTTGAATGCGAAAGTCAATTATATTTTTTCTGATAAAGACAGAGTTTATCTAAGCGGTTACTTTGGGCGAGATGTATTTGATTTTGTAAATGGAAAGCAGAACTTAAATATTAATATTCCCTGGGGAAATACAACGGGAACCCTGCGTTGGAACCATGTGTTCAATAAAAAACTATTCGGAAATACAACAGCCGTTTATAACGATTATAATTTTTCTTTTAATGCTTTGCAAAGCGATTTTCAAATTAAGCTGGCATCTGGTATCAGAGATTTAAGTCTTAAACAGGATTTTGATTTGTACCCATATACAGGTCATAGAATAAAGTTTGGAGGAATTTATACTTATCATAAGTTTACTCCTTCCGTAATAACCGGCAAGCAGGATTCTATAATTTTTAAACCCAATAATGCACAGATAAAATATGGGCACGAAGCAGCATTGTATATTCAAGATGAATGGGACATCAGTAAAAAAATAAAAATAAATGCAGGCTTAAGGTATAGTTGGTTTCAGCAGGCAGGCCCATATAAAATTTACCAAACAGACGATAATGGAAACCGTACAGACAGTACCGTGTTTGGTAAAAGCAATGCAGTTAAAACTTATGGTGGGTTAGAACCGAGGTTTACGATGAGGTATGAGCTTGACAACGAAACTTCAATAAAGGGTTCGGTTACCCGAAATTTACAATACATACATTTGGTAAGCAATGCAGGCACAACACTACCAACAGATATTTGGGTACCTAGTACCTATAAGGTAAAGCCGCAAATAAGCTGGCAATATGCAGCAGGCCTTTTTAAAAACTTTAAAGATAATATGTACGAAACCTCTGTGGAGGTTTACTACAAGGATATGCAGAACCAGATTGAATACAAAGAAGGTTACACACCAACTGGCTTAGACGATACAGAAAACTCATTTGTTTTTGGAAAGGGATGGAGTTATGGAGCAGAATTTTTTGTTAACAAATCACGTGGCAGGCTTACAGGCTGGGTTGGCTACACTTTAAGCTGGACCTGGCGCAAATTTGCTGACTTAAATTTCGGAGAAAAATATCCTGCAAAATATGACCGCAGAAATGATATGAGCATAGTTGCCATTTACGAACTAAATAAAAAATGGAAGCTGTCTGCATCTTTTGTTTTTGGTACCGGCAATGCAGCAAGTTTACCACAAAGGTTTTATATTGTTAATGGTGTTTTAACGCAGGAGTATAGCCGCATTAATGAGTACAGATTACCATCTTATCACCGGCTGGATGTAGGGGCCATATTAACGCCCAAGAAAAACATAAATCGAAAATGGAAAAGCGAATGGGTGTTCAGCGTTTACAATGCTTATAGTCGTAAAAATCCATACTTTATCTATTTTGATCAAACGGGAAATCCTTTTAGCGGAAATCTTCAAATACAAGCCAAACAGGTTTCATTGTTTCCTATAATACCAGCAGTTACCTGGAACGTTAAGTTCTAAAAAAAAAGCATCCGCCGTTTGAGGATGCTTATTACAAAATGAAATATAATGGGTTAGCGAATAAATGTTTGATATCGTTCAACCGTGTAACCTGGAAAGGCGGGATCAGGGTCTTTAGAAACCACAGTAAACAATACATCTGTTAATGTAATTGTTGTCCACTTATAACTTTTAGGATTTGAATTTGTAACCAATGCAGTAGAACCAGTAAACTCATAAGAACCAACATCAATAGTAGGAGAGTTAAAACTGTACCTGAAAGCACCGTTTGCATCAAAATTTACAAAATTTCTTGGCTTACCTTTATTCTCAATAATGGTATCTTTTACAAAAACACCATTGTTATATAATCTCAATTGAATCCTACCAATCCACCAATCACCCAAAACAAGCTGTTCTTTGGGTTTATCTGCACTATGGTCGGGCTTTGCACATGAGTTAGTAAATGTAGAAACGCAGAAAAGACCTGCAACTAAAATTAAGTTGGTAAAATTAGCTTTCATAACAAAGAGATATTGGTTTAGCTATTAACGCAATACCACTTGTTTTATTGCTTAGGTTTTTGCTTGTGTATAAACCTGATAACACCACTTTTTTTAAGGTCTGATGAAATCCTGACTTCATAGCGGTTGTCGCCATCGTTTACAACCATTAATGCTGTATTTGGAGGAATAGTTCCGAGGTTTTCCGCATACATAATAAGCTCATTTACATCACGGTCGTTATCTACATCAAGTTTTAATGTAATTGCCTTATCGCTAAGCCGCTTATGCGATAATAAAAGTTTGCCGTTGAAAAACAAAGAAATGCTGTCTCCATCAATTTCGCCATTATCGTATAAGGCAACTGTAAAGCTAGCGTTATCTATTTCTATTGTTTTCAGCAAATCATTATTACGTTTTTCAAAGGTAGGGTTCGGTGTTATATTATTATTCTCGGCTGGTTTTACAGGATCAACCGGTGACGTTTTATCTTTCACTACATCTTTTACCTTTATTTCTGGCTTATCAATTTTTTTATCCTCAACTTTTGCAATTGGCTGCTCTGGTTTTTTAGGGATTGTCTTAACAACAGGTGGTGGCGTCTTTTTTGGCTGTACTTTCACTACCGGCGGTTGTTTTTTAATAGGATCAGGTGTCTTTTTCGGGGTAATTTTTGTTATGGGTTTATTATAATAATCCGGATTTCTTTTAAGTATTCTTTTTGTTAAGAGGGTAGTGCCAAAGCCGCAATCCCCGTTTTGGTTTGGTACAGGTACCCAGGTTCCTTCAAGAGATTGCTCATCGTTGGTTTGATAGTATGTAAGTTTATGAATCTGAAAACAATTGCGGATATTGATAGGTACATTAGTCTTCGTTCTTTCAATTTCTTTTAGTTCAATATATTTGCTGCCTCTATTTAAAGTGCCGGTTAATTTGCAAATGGTATAATACCGCTTGCCACCATCGCTAAAATAGGTATAGGAATAGCCACTTA
>JBBQPX010000319.1:0-4137 GCA_038216775.1 Chitinophagales bacterium | reverse complement strand
TCTTTATCAGCACGAGCAAACACTGCCCCGCGCTGATCACAACTTAAAAATGAAACATGATGCATGGTAACATTGTTACGATTTTCAACCCACACACCGCATTTTAAGGATTTGTTACGGCCATCAATGGTAAAATCGCTTAAGGTTTGTTCCCCATCAACAGGTGCAATTGGTGTACTATTAAAATCTCTGAATATTGAATAAGCAGGTGATATTAGTTGTATTAAACTTCCATCATAACGCAATTTGTAGTCGGCAGCTGTAGAATCTACACCTTCGGGAAGTATTACCCCTGCTGAAGAAAGTATTGTAATGCCCTCTCCTGCTCCTTTCACATTTACACCCACAGGTATAAGCACGGGTTTTGTTTCATGGTATACCCCAGCGGTAAGATATATCGTATTGTTTTGAGCGGCAGCAACTTTAGAGGCTGCATAAGCCAATGTCTTGTATGGTTTCTTTTTCGATCCCATGCCGGGTGCATCTATGCCATTTGGCGATACATAATAAATGGAGCCTGTTATTAATGATTCTGAACGGCAATACCCGTTAATTACAATTGCTGATAAGAGTAAAAATAAAGATGCGTTTTTTTTCATATTACAAAGGTTTTAAACTTATGATAAAATGAAAGTAGTTGACAAGTTGTGGGTTTGATGAGTCAACTGACTACTTCCATTAATACTAAAAGATTAGTCAATCTTAAAAATGATATCCCTAAAACCTTCTTCGTAATTTAATTGCCTATTCACTAACTTTGGCGACTCATTTTAATATATGGTTGAAAAATTAGAGGATTTAAAAATGCGTTTTGAGGAGGTGGGGCAATTGCTGGGGCAACAAGCTACCATGAGCGATATGAAACGCTTTTCTCAACTTAGTAAAGAATACAGAGATCTCGAAAAAATTGTTGTTAAATACAATCAGTTTAAAGATGCAAAGGGTCATCTTCAGCAAGCAAAAGAATTATTAGAAAAAGAGAAAGATGAAGAAATGCGCGAATTTGCCAAAGCTGAAATTGACGAACTCGAACCAAAAATTGAACAATACGATATAGAATTAAAGGAACTTCTGATTCCAAAAGATCCTAACGATGATAAAAATGTTTTGCTTGAAATAAGGGCAGGAACAGGCGGCGATGAAGCAGCAATTTTTGCAGGCGATCTATGGCGCATGTATCAACGCTATTGCGATAAGGTTGGTTTAAAACTGGCTGTTATGGATGTAACCGAAGGATCAGCCGGGGGTTATAAAGAAGTAATTTGCAGCATCAGTGGTGATGGCGCCTATGGGTTATTAAAATTTGAATCAGGTGTACATCGCGTACAACGTGTGCCCGCTACTGAGCAAATGGGAAGGGTGCATACTTCAGCAGCATCAGTAGTAGTTTTACCTGAAGTTGAAGATGTTTCCATTGAAATAAATCCCGCAGACCTTGAAGTACAAACTGCGCGCTCAAGTGGTGCAGGTGGGCAGAATGTAAACAAGGTAGAAACCAAAGTACAGATGACGCATAAACCAAGCGGCATAGTAATTACCTGCCAGGTAGAGCGTTCACAACATGGCAACCGCGAAAGAGCTTTGCAAATGCTAAAGACAAAACTCTACGAAATGGAATTAGAAAAACAAAACTCTGAAGTTGGTGCAGCACGAAAGTCTATTGTACGCACAGGAGATCGCTCAGAAAAAATCAGAACCTATAATTATCCGCAAAGCAGGGTAACAGATCATCGCATTGGATATACACAGCATAACTTACCGGCTGTAATGAACGGCGATATAGATGGTTTCATAGAACAACTACGTATAGCCGATAGTGCGGAAAAGATGATGGAAGGCGATCGGGTTTAGAAAAGATTGACGTAAAGTACTTCAAACATTTTAAAGTTTGATAAGCGTAGGTATTGAATAGGCTAATTCGTAAAAATTATGTGCTAGGTTTTTATATCAAAACACTTTTCCAAATTTTATATCGTTAACATCTGTAATGAATTTCAGTAAAGTATTTTTTGTACTCATTATAGCCCTTGCTGCTTCACCGCTTTTCGCACAAGATGAGCCGACGCAACCAGAAGAACAACGCTTTACCATTGATACGCCCGCAAGTCTTGATTTTGAAAAGGAAGAGGAACCAATAACACCAAAAAAGAAGAAGGTTAAAAAGAAAGTATTTTACGGCATTAAAACTAAAAAAGGTTTTACCCGCAAAGGCTTTGGTGAGCGTATTACTTATGAAACCTTCTTTTATTTAAAGAAACCTGAAAAACCTCAACCTTTTGTGAGAGACGTTTGGTGGTATGATTATACCCGCAAAGAGATTAGAAAGACGAGCGTTTTTGATCCGAAAAAAGGTGTTTTGCTGCATGGCCCTTACAAGAAAAAGCAAGGTGAAATGATTTTAGAGCAAGGTATATTCTATAAAGGCACCAAGCACGGAAGATGGATGAAATACAATCGCGATAGCACTTTGGTAGATAAGGAAAAGTATTTCAGAGGCTGGCCGAAAGAGTCTTTAGTTAGTTATTATGATCCGCTGAATCGAAAAAAAATAAAAGAAATTACACCCATCGAATTCGGAGACAGAGAAGGTTATTATTGTTCTTTCCATGAAAATGGAACCATGGCCGTAATAGGAGAATTTAAATGGGATCAAAAAATTGGTGATTGGACTGAGTACTATCAAACAGGTAAACGCAAGAAAATAATCACCTATCCCAAAGAACCATTTGATAAAAGCATAAAACCCTTCATAAGGTCTGAATGGAGTGAAAAGGGGAAGGAGATTTATCGAAATAATAAGATGGTGAAATAATGAATAATGGTGTAGAGGTTCTAACCTACTATTGACATTTCAACATCAATTATGCTCCACTTAAAAAAGAGATCAAAAATTAAAAGTCACAGTTTGCTTTAAAGACTCATGCAGGCTTAATGCAACAGGGCAAGTATGTGCAGCCTGTTTTAATTTTTCTTTTTGATCATTTGTAGCAACAAGATTTGGATGAGAAAATGTAATCTGTATCTCAACTATTCTTCTGGGGTTTGGTGCCATGATTTTAACAACATCAGATTTGAGTCCTGTGATATCTATATTTTCTTTTTCAGCTACCATGCCCATAATGGTCATCATACAACTGCAAAGGGCGGCACATACTAAATCGGTTGGACTAAATGCTTCTCCTCTGCCATTATTATCTGGTGGCGCATCCGTAATAATTGTTTTTCCTGATTTTACGTGGGTTGCTTCTGTGCGCAACAAACCTTGGTATAAAACTGTAATCGGTATCATTTGAATAACATGCAGTTAGTTTTTACGTTACAAATTTAAAGTTTAAATTTATACTGAAAGAATTTATATCAATGTCAATTAAATTTTGTCTGGTTCTAATATCACTTTGCGCTGGTGTGCTAAGTTTATCCGCTCAAACCCAAGATAGTTATGAGTATCAATCTGAATTTACATGGGGTATAAATAAGAATACTTCAGGTGGTTTATTGGGCGGGCTTTTTTTTAAAAAGGGCAGTAAGCTAACTGAGGATGTGTTGGAAACCTATGGACTTGAGGTTGTTAATATTAAACATCCGCAGGAAGTGCGGGTTTCCTCCACTTCACAGGGAAACCTTTTCATATTTGGTAAAAGTAATTATCTATATGCTTTCAGATTTCAATATGGAAGAGATAAAATAATTTTTAAAAAGGCGCCGCAGCAGGGTGTTGAAATAAAAGCTGTTTTTGCTGTTGGCCCTACCCTTGGTTTGGTAGTGCCTTATTATGTTCAGGTGTTCAGTAATAATGTGCCAGCTTATAAAAAATATGATCGTAGTATTAACCCCGGAGAAATTGAAGGAAGCGGCAGGCCATTTCAGGGCGTGCCTGAATCTAAAATAAAATTTGGCGGCAATTTTAAAGCTGCTTTAAACTTTGAGATTGGTACTGTGAAAAGCCAGGTAACAGGTTTTGAAGTGGGTTTTTTACTCGATGCATATACCAGTAAAATTGAGATGGTACCCGAAGCCAAAAATTATGCAGTATATCCCACCCTGTTTATTGCGTTATTTTACGGGTCTCGTAAATAATTTAAGCTTACATAACAATAGTTTCTATAACCATCAGGTTGGATTTTGATGACTTAGGCT
>JBBQPX010000318.1:0-4143 GCA_038216775.1 Chitinophagales bacterium | reverse complement strand
GGATCATTTTAAAGATGAAGGAGTATATAGAAGTTTTTGAAAAGGGAATGGTGGCGTAAGGGGAGGAAGTGGTTGGTAGCGTTTTGTTGACTGTGAAATTAATGAGGCATGAACCAGGGTTGTTGATCTATTAACTTTGTTAGCTGCAGCATCTCCCGGCAGATACTTCGCAGGCTCAGTAAGACAGCAGTAGATGAGCATTGGTATATTGCTCAGCATTTAGGAATGTAGTTCTTCTTCGGTTGGCAACGTTGACTGCTTAACAAAAAATACCGGAAATAAGAGCTGCTTAGCTGCAGTTTCTGTGTTAGCGGGTTTTGCAATGTAAATCATCTAATTTAAAGTATCCTTCTGCGAAACCCTGCCTACCGGCAGGCCTATGCAACGCCTACGGCTCAACACTCACAAATGAGTTCTATCGATCTTTAAAATGCTTCGGAATAAAATGCTTTACCTGAATTGAGGAAATTAATAGAAAATTTAAAATAATATTTGGGGTGTGAAGGAGGATGTGTAAATAAATTAAAAAGGTGTAAACTTGCAGTGTGGAAGAACAAGGCTACATAGAGGTTAAAATTGATGGTTTGGTTGGCAACAAGCCAATAAAACCTATTGATATTGATATTGCTGAAATAAAGGAAATCATCAGCGATGTTGAAACTTTTTTATATCCTTCCAAAGGAGAAAAAGCAGAACGGCCTCATATCTCATACAGGTTAGAAGAAGGTTCGGCAAGGAATTTATTTTACCTGCCTATATCGGGTGTTTTGTTGTTTAATGGTTTGTCCGGAGAAATTAACAACAGAGGAAATATTGATTTTCTGGATAACAAAAGGGCAGAGATTATTGATAAATTTCAGCGTAAAGCAAAAGAGAAAAATATTGAAATTTCATTTTACAGTTCCTCAAATGCTGAACCAATATTAAAAATAAACCAGCAAACCCAATTTTTCAAAATCGCTGCTACATATATCGAAACCGAGTTTATTTTGTATGGAAAGGTTAATGAAGAGGGAGGCAATAATCCTAACTTTCACCTATTAACCAAAGAGTATGGTAAGCTTGTAATAAGTGCAACCGAACAACAGCTTTTGGAAGGCGAAAAGCGGTTATTTAAAATTTATGGTGTTAAGGCAAAAGGAAAACAAAACCTTTCAGATAATAAACCATTTGACTTAAAGCTAATTGATTACATTACCTACAATCCAAATTACGATGAGCATAAATTGGAATTACTGATAGAAAGAGCCTCTATTAATTGGAATGCGATAGCAAATGTTGATTTGTGGCTGAAAGGTATAAGAGGGGGTGCAAATGGATAGTATTTTGGTTGATACTTCTTTTTGTATTCGATTGCTCAAAAGCAATGATCCATTGCATAACAATGCCAAAGACTATTTTAAATACTTCTTAGAACAAAAAATAGAAATCTATTTATCCAGTATAGTTATAGCAGAGTATTCGGTTAAAGATGATGCAAATAATTTGCCGCTTGAGTTTGTAAAAATTATCCCCTTCGATTTTTTCGATGGCAAAACTGCAGGTGAGTTTCATTCAGTTTTAATTAACAATAAAGAACATGTAGCCGATATTGAACGTAATGTAATTAAAGATGATTGTAAACTGATTGCACAAATATTTAATAGAAAAATTGGAGGCTATATTACGAAAGACAAGAAATCATTTAGTCAAATAATACAGCCCATACTATCAGAAAAAGGTTTTAATATAGAAATGCTTGATTTGGCAATTTCTTTAAACGAGTATAAGGGTGAATTGTTTTAATAGATTATTCCTTCCCTTCAGGAGAACACCCTAAGTAATAGGACATATTATGCAGATGGTCTTACTCTTACACATTGTGCAAAACAAGAAAGTTGCGTGGGAGTCAGTATTTAATAGAAAAAATTTAAAATTGCAAAAACTCCGCTTGTACAAAACCATCGCAGTCTGTCCCGGTTTTTACATGTATCATTTTAACCAGTATGCAGCAATTCTTTTATTCCCTTCAATAAAAAAGTGAAGTAAGATAGATGATAAGTTTAGGGAGCCCGATTGCCACGCCAACGCCATATATCACATCGAGCCAAACAAAGCTGCCAATAGATCCCAGGTAAATTAGTCCTACAATAGGGTAGCCTGCAATTTTTAACCATAGGCTGGTTTCTTTTTCTTTTAGTATTTGCCAAATGGCATCTCCATCTACGGTACTTGGAAAAGCATGCATGGCAATGCTTACGCCAAGGTAAATTAATAAATAGTCTAAAGGGCCTGCCGTGTTAAATGTAAATATGGGCAATGCCGCAGGAAGAGATATGAGTGCTCCTAAAATAGTGTTTACGATAAAAGGCCCTATACTGATCATTACGCTGTGCCATTTGTTTGCTACCTTTTCATGTAAAACATACCCCGGAGGGTTTTCGGTTTGAAAATAAACAACTTCAAAAACAGGCACTTTGTAAAGCCGGCAAAAGAGCTGGTGTGCCAGTTCATGTACAATGATGCCGGGGAAAGTGATAAAGCTTATAATAAATCCGGGGATAAACATATTGGGGTGGTTTAATTTCTAAAAATTTCTTTTCCGCTGATAACATCCTTTACATATTGCATTGAAGCTATGTAGGAAGTATCCTGCACAGCAGCAATCTTTTTTAAAAGGCTTTGCTTCTCGTTTTGCTTGTTATTAAAGTGATAGGCGAGTAATAAGCTGCCGGTAGAATATGGATTATTTGCATCGAGGCTTACGCTTTCTAATGCCAGCTTCAACGCTTCGGCATCTTTTTTTTGTTTTAAGAACGTCCTGGCTTTTGAAGCAATGGCAAAAGCTGATTCCTTATTAATATCTAAAATCTTGTTGCAGTAATTAATCGAAGAATCAAATTGATTTTCCTGCCTTTTTACACTGCTCATTAACTCAAGTGCGGGACTAAAAGATGCATTAAGGTCAAGGATTTGCCGGAGAACAGAATCGCAATTTGGATAGTCTTCTTTATTTGACAAAATACCTGCGTAATAATACAGGGCGTATATATTATCAGGATACTTTACGGTAAATGCTTTTAAACTATCTATGGGAATATTATTATAATTGCTATCATTTTTATTAACCAGCGCATTAAAGTTATCATCGGGAAAAAAGTACTGCGCCTGATCTATCTTGCTTTCAACTTTACTAAATAGTTCCTGGTCTTCAAACGTTTTACTCTTCAGGCTCTCAAACATTTTAAAGAGGGTAGCAAGGTCCTCGTTGTGGTAGGCTGCTAATAATAAGTAGCTTTCTGTTTCCTGGTTGCCGGGCAAACTTGCATCGGCCTTCTCCAGTTCTAGTTGTGCGGTGATGTATTTTTTTTCTGCAATAGCTGTTTTACCCTTTTCTAAATGCATGGCAGTAAGAATATTCTTTGGCAGCTTAGAGAGAGAAAAAAGTAGCAACACGACTATACCGGCAGCAAACAACTTTATCCATTTTGGTATGGGATATTTTATAAATTTTTCCCTGCAGGCTTCGCACAGTGGGTTTGGATAGCCTTTTACAATTACGGGGTTGTCGCATTCTATACAGGTCTGCTTTTTTTGGGGCGCTGTATTATCAAGAAGGATTGGTTCTTCCATGGCTGATAAGGGTAAGTTAGTTTTGGTGAAATTATTTAGTTGCTGAAAGTAAAGAATGTTATTGAGATAACCGTAAAATTTAGCCGGGCTGTTGTAATGATTAAATTATTTATATGTAAGCCCGATCTTCCAGGGTTCATTCTTGCGAAACCCTGCTGATTCAATAACAAAAAATGCCCTGCATCAGCAGACCATTTTAAAAATATTAACCAACAATTATTATTGCCCCACCATAAACACAGCATTGCAAAACATGAGCTTTCCGTTTCCCCAAAAATTACATCACCCGCTTGCAGCACAGATATGTAAAACATATTATATTAGGTTTATAGTTTCATTGATGTTACTAAGAATAGAAAATGTATATTGCCAAGCAATCGATTTGCAACGACATAAAAAATCGCTACACTAAAATTATGCAAAGCCATAAACAAGTTTAAAAAATTAAAACAAAACAAATGACTAATTACTCCATCATCACTCAGGTTATAGTTGCTTTGTCAATAGCATATGTTTGGATATTTCGTTTTG
>JBBQPX010000317.1:0-4147 GCA_038216775.1 Chitinophagales bacterium | reverse complement strand
GCAAAAGTTTAATTGGGCGTGAAAAATATCCCACAAAGAAACAAAGTGCACAAAGTTTAAATTTCTACTTAAGCACTTTGCGCCTTTGCGGGACAAAATAAAAAAAACGAATATTACCTTAAAAAAAGTAACTCTCTGTACTTAGGCAGTAACCAGAATGTATCATCTACCAGTAATTCAAGCTTATCTACATGATAACGGATTATGTCAAAATATTTGCCTTTAACATTATCGCAATAGGCAATAGCCATATCACGGGTGTCGGTCAAGTCATTTGCTTTCTTCCTTTCGTTAATCATTTTCTCCACGTTATCACTTATAACATTAATATGCTCACTTATAGCTTCCAATACCTGTTTTTGGTTAGCATACGATTTTTCAGAAAGACCTGCTTCTTTCAAACCTATAATGTTTTTAATTAAAACGTTTTGATATTTAACTGCGGATGGCAAGATGAAAGTTGTTGCCAAATCGCCCATAACTCTTGCTTCAATCTGTACTTTTTTAATGTAAGCCTCCAGCATAATTTCGTGGCGAGCTTCAAGTTCTGAATGACTGTAAATTTCGCTGTTACTAAATAGGCTTTTACTTTTTTCTGTAACATAAGCATCCAGCGCAAGCGGTGTAGTTTTTATATTTGGCAAGCCACGTTTAGCTGCTTCTTTTTCCCACTCATCGCTGTATCCATCACCTTCAAACAAAACTGATTTGCTTTCAACAATATACTTTTGAATGGTCTGCATTATAGCAACCTCTTTCTTCTCTCCTTTTTCAATTAATCCATCTACATCAACTTTAAATGATTTTAAAGTATCGGCCATAATTGTGTTTAAAGCCGTCATTGCATTTGCGCAATTTGCAGAAGAACCTACAGCACGGAATTCAAATTTGTTTCCTGTAAAAGCAAATGGAGAAGTACGGTTTCTGTCGGTATTATCCAACATCAATTCAGGAATACTTTTATGAATATCCAGCTTTAAAATAGCTTCGTCCTGCTCATCAAATTTTTCGCCAACCCTCAATTCAATTTCATTTAAAACCTCTGTAAGATATTTACCAATAAATATAGAAATAATTGCCGGCGGTGCTTCGTTTGCACCTAAGCGATGGTCGTTACCAGCGCTTGCGATTGAGGCTCTTAACAAATCGGAATAATTATGAACGGCTTTAATTGAATTTACAAAAAATGCCAGGAACATCAAGTTGGTTTTGGGCGTTTTGCCAGGGCTCAACAGGTTTACACCGGTATCTGTAGCCATGCTCCAGTTGTTGTGCTTACCACTTCCGTTAATGCCGGCAAATGGTTTTTCGTGCAATAAACATTTTAAACCGTGGCGTTTTGCAACACGGTCCATAATATCCATCAACAAGGTGTTATGATCAACTGCAAGGTTAGTTTCTTCAAAAATAGGTGCACACTCAAACTGTGCTGGCGCTACTTCATTATGGCGTGTGCGAATCGGGATACCAAGTTTGTAGCTCTCCTGTTCATAATCACGCATAAAAGCATAAACTCTTTCTGGTATAGCACCAAAATAATGATCATCAAGTTGCTGCCCTTTTGCAGGCGCATGGCCGTATAGCGTGCGTCCCGTTAAAAGAAGATCAGGACGAGCATTTGCCAAACCGGCATCAACAACAAAATATTCCTGTTCCCAACCTAATGTGGCGGTTACTTTTGTTACATTTTTATCAAAATACTGACAAACATCAACAGCCGCTTTATCTAATGCAACCAATGCCTTTAACAACGGTGTTTTAGTATCTAAAGATTCGCCTGTATAAGAAACGAAAATAGTTGGAATACATAAAGTTTTTCCTTGGCCAATTTCCATGATGAATGCCGGCGAAGATGGGTCCCAGCCGGTGTAACCTCTTGCTTCAAAAGTTGCACGTAAACCGCCGCTCGGGAAAGATGATGCATCTGGTTCCTGTTGAATTAAAGCAGCACCTTCAAATTCTTCAATGGCCGAACCGTCAGACTTTAAAGTAAAAAAAGAGTCGTGCTTTTCCGCGGATAAGCCTGTTAATGGTTGAAACCAATGTGTAAAGTGTGTAACACCTTTGCTTTCTGCCCAATTTCTCATACCGTTTGCAATTCGGTTGCCCATGCTGCGGTCAATCTTTTTACCACCCTTGGTTGATGCTGCCAAACTCTTGTAAGCCTCATCGCTTAAAAATTTACGGGCAACATCTAACGTAAATACATTCTCATTAAAAATTTCTGTAATTTTTTTAGACGCATCTACCTTAAGCTTTGGCAGACCATTACTTAGGGCGTCTAATGCTTTAAATCTTAAAGATTCCATATTTTTTTATGATTTTAGCCACAAAAAAACATTAAATAGCATTATAAACCAATATTTTTATCAATTATTTTAATAAAAACTGACAATTAAGTGAAAATAACTCACATTTATTGTTTTTTAATATCTGGTGAAGGGGTCAATTTTTGCCAGTTGATTAGGCACAAAAGTGGCGTAATTAAAAGTGGCAGGTAGAGGCTTCGGTAGCGTACAATGGAGCCGAGATTAGGTACAACATATCCTATCATTAAGCAAATGGTGAGCGTAAAAAAAACAGCAAAAAATAAAAATGGTCCGTTTTTATTGTTTATCTCCCTTCTTCTAAAAAAAATAAATAAAACCAATAGTACCTGGTAGAAAAATAGTTCTAATGCAAGCGGCATCAAGGTTTTTGGAGATGTTTCCCACAAATATGGTCTTAATAAACTATGGTTTAGTGCTTCAGGTGCATTGCGGGCAAAACTTTTAAAAGTTGGCTGTAGCGGCGTTAATTTTATCTGTGTTGCTGCTCCCTGAAGGCTTAGATATTCGGTTTGTCGGCTTACAATTAAATCTAACGGCTTGATTTTATTTGTAAAGGAGCCTGTTGTAAAAAATAATAGTCCTGCTATAACGTAAACCAATCCAAAACTTAAACCAGCGTGCCATTTTGCTTTTGCTGATAAAATCCAAGCAAATAAAGTAGGCAATAGTGCAAGCACAACTACACTTCTCAATAAAAAAAGAAAAATAAGGCTTATGATAATTAAGGCGATGCGTTTAGTATTGAATTTTTCCTTTGCAAGCGATTGGTAAGTGCTGAAAATTAATACAGCCAGCATTAAAAACACCATTCCATCTTTATGGATGCCGGACGCAAAGTAAATAGTTGATGGAAGCAGAAAACAACCAATAATCACTGGTATCTCCCGCCCCGGAAAAACTTTAATAAATAACCGGTAAAAAATTATATGCCCGAAAAAAATTACAAAGTTAAAAAACAAACTATTGATGTAATAATCGCCGCGACTAAAAATGTTAAATACCGATACCATTTTAATAACGATATTTCCTTTCAGGTCGTTCCAATATGAATTGTGTGCGCTGAATATACCACTGTATCCGCCCTCATAATTAGAAGTAAACAGGTTAGTGAAATACTTTGCAGGGCTTGTTATCAGCAGTTGAGACTCTTCTCTTGCATAGTCATTTATATCCCAGTAATCATTGCCAGGCCCGTAAATATGAATGGCTATCCAGCCAATGGAAAGGCCGGCAATAATTTTAAACAAAAACAACCAAAGAAGCGTATCGGGTTTGATACCTGCATTTTTAATAAAAGGCACACGCAGCAAAAGCCAGCATAAAATAATAAGGTAAGCCGCAAATAACAGGTAATTCAAAGCCGGGTATTTTTGTGTGGGAAGATAGTTAAAATATTTGCTTTTGCCTGTCGGGATAAAAACCGCCAGTTGCGTACCTTTGCGTTTTCTCAACACGCCTTCATCAACATTTATGGAAATAACAGTAAAAACTGCCGAACAATTAAGACTTACAGCCGAAGAATTTGAACTGATACAACAAAAGATGGGCCGCATGCCCAACTTTAATGAGCTATGTGCTTTTAGTGCCATGTGGAGCGAACATTGCAGCTATAAAAATTCCATTAAGTGGCTAAAAACTTTACCAAGAGATGGGGCAAAAATGCTGGTAAAAGCCGGTGAAGAAAATGCCGGGCTGATGGATATTGGCGATGGTTACGGCGTAGTTTTTAAAATTGAATCTCATAATCACCCTTCGGCCATTGAGCCTTTTCAAGGCGCAGCAACGGGCGTTGGCGGTATTAACCGCGATATTTTTAC
>JBBQPX010000316.1:0-4148 GCA_038216775.1 Chitinophagales bacterium | reverse complement strand
ATTTTCTTCCCGGGCTTTAGCCCAAAGTATATGTGGGCTAAAGCCCGTTCCAAATCCAATTTACTACTCCACCCTAAAGGGCAGGGCAATTCAAAAAAGCTAACAAAACCATACTCCCACTTCCAGCTCTCTCTTTCCGCTGTGGCAACCCTGTTCTTGTAAACTAATTATTTAATTACCTGAATAGGCTGTTCAACTTCATAAATTGTTATTTGATGTGGAACCAACGCAGAATAAGGTCTTTAACTAACCTGGTACTATAATTTTCGTAGCAGCGCCAGTAATGCTCATTAACTTTCAATTAGATTTTTAAAAACAATATTTTATTTAATTTTGCTACTCAAGGTTAATTACAAAAAGTCTTTTAAGTATGTTTAAAAAAATTACTTTTTTATTATCAGCATCCTTTATTTGTTTGTTTGCAACAGCGCAAAACCCAAAAGCGACTGCACCAACTGCACCAAAAAATGTTTATGCTTTTAAAACTATAAATCCCAAACTTCAATATGTTTTTATACAGGATAAGCCTACCAAAGGCCATCCGCAGGTAGGTGATGATGTGATGTTGCGTATGATTGCCATTTGCAATAACAGGTTTATGTACAGTAGTGCACAAGTTAATAAAGGTAAACCCGGCGTTTTTAGCATAAGCAAATCTGCTTTTCAGGGAGATATTGCAGATGCATTGATGCTGATGACACCCGGCGATAGCCTTATTTGCCTGGTAGATGCAAAAGCCATGTTTGACTACTCCAAAAAGCCAATGCCTGATTATATTAAACCCGGCGATAAAATACAGTATAACATCAGGCTGGTTTCTATAAAATCTAAAACAGAGCTGCAGAAAGAAAGGGAAGACGCTTTAAAAAAAGCAATGGATCAACAGAGCGCTACTGAAAATACCAATGTCACTGCATTGTCTGCCACTGATGATAAGGCTCTCCAGGAATATTTTACCAGTAAACATATTACGCCTATAAAAACAATATCGGGTATGTATTATAGCATACAAAAAGAAGGCACTGGCTCGCTGGCCAAAGCTGGTGATAATGTGGTGATGAATTACAGCGGATATTTTCTTGATGGTACTGTGTTTGACAGTAACCTCGACAGTGCTTTTCTACACGTGGAGCCACTAACTTTTGCACTTGGTACGGGTATGGTTATAAAAGGTTGGGATGAAGGAATCACTTATTTAAAACCCGGCTCAAAAGCTACTTTTTATATACCATCCTCACTTGCTTATGGCGCCCAAAGCAGGCCGGGAACTGCGGCCAACCCAAGAGGGATACCTGCAAATTCTATATTGCTTTTTGATGTAGAATTGGTTTCTACAGGGCATTAATTATTGCGAGTAGTGGTGGAGTCAATATCCAAGCTGCCAACAACGGACGTAGTTTTAGGTTACAGGTTTAGGTTACAGTTGACAGGTTTTTAAAAGGCCTCACCTGTGTTTACAGTAATTGAGCAAATGAATGGGTAATGGGTATTATGATAGAAAAGCAGTTGTATTACAAAGCCGCCAAACAACTACGCAATCCATCTTTCCAGTTGCGTATATCAACCGTTTCAAAAGTTTCTTTAATTTTTGTAGAATCTAACACTGAATAAGCAGGACGTTTTGCTGATGTAGGATATTCAGCAGTTGTAATTGGGTTTACTACGCAGTTGCTGTTGCTTAAATCTCTAATGGCAACGGCAAATTCGTACCAGCTGGTAGTGCCTTCATCTGAATAATGAAAAAGCCCGGAATGGTTTCTGCTTTTAGCTGATTTTATTATACGCATAATAGCCAACGCTAAATCTGCCGCATAAGTCGGGCTGCCAAACTGATCGTTTACTACATTAATGGATTCTTTTTCGGCCATTAACCGTAGCATGGTTTTTACAAAATTGTTATTAAAAGAAGAATACAACCAGGACGTTCTAATTACAATGGCTGACGTACAATTTTCTATCGCCAGTTGTTCACCCTTCAATTTCGATTTTCCATAAACACCTTCAGGGTTAGTTTTGTCAGTTTCTTTATAGGGTTGTTTTGCTACACCATCAAAAACATAATCAGTAGAAATATGTATAAGCTGCGTATTGTTTGTATTGCAAACTTTGGCAAGTGTACCAACCGCTTTGGCGTTTATTGCAAAAACAGATTCGGTTTCTGTTTCAGCTTTATCTACCGCCGTGTATGCGGCACAGTTAACACAATAATCAACAGAGTGGCCGGCAAAATAATGCGTAAGGGAATCAAAACTGGTAATATCCAGTTCATCAACATCAGCAAATAAAAACTGGCAAAAAGGAAAATTTTTATGGAGTGCTTTAAACTCGCTGCCTAATTGCCCATTGGCACCGGTAACTAAAATGGTAAGTATTTTGTCGCTCAAAGTTTGAAATTGTTTTTGCAATTTACAACAGAAGGGTGAACTAAATCCTTATCAGAAATAATTTCTTTTCCTGGGGCTATTTTCCAATCAATATTTAAAGTAGGGTCGCTGAAAATAACACCTGCTTCGGATCCTTTATTATAGAACTCATCGCATTTATACGTTACCTCGGCTGTTGGGCTTATTACAGAAAATCCATGCGCAAATCCTTTAGGGATAAGCAATTGTTTGTTATTTTCCGCTGATAATTCTATTGAAAATACTTTGCTAAAAGTGGGTGAGCCTTGCCGTAAGTCAACAACAACATCAAGTATTGCTCCACTTATTACTCTTATAAGTTTTGTTTGTGCATATGGATTTAACTGGTAATGTAAACCACGTATTACGCCATAAGATGATTTGGATTGATTATCCTGAACAAATTTTATATCTATGCCTTCTGCTTTAAAATTATTTTCGTTGTAACTCTCAAAAAAATAACCACGGCTGTCAGTAAATACAACCGGCTCAATAATGAAAAGCCCGGGAAAATCTGTTTTTATAAATGCCATAGATTTAATTGATAATTATTTAATTGATAATGGATAATTTGTAAGAGAAATACCGGTTTGAGTAATTGTATGCTTTATTCGATTTATAACACTATCAATTATTCATTATTAAATTATCCATTACTAAATTTCTTTTTAAAAAACTCAATTGTTTCCTCAAGTCCTTCTTCAAACTTTTTGGTAGGCTGATAACCGAGTAAATTTTTTGCCAGCGAAATATCTGCCAATGAATCTCTTATATCTCCTGCACGTGGCTCTCTGTAAGTCGCAGCGAAATCGCTTTTTAAATAATTTGCACAGGCATGATAAAGGTAGTTTACCGAGAAGTTTTCGCCAACAGCCACGTTGTACACTTTATTGAACGCTTCGGCATTATCTGTAAGCATACCCTTAACGTTTATCTGTACTGCATTATCTACAAAAGTAAAGTCACGTGTTTGGCCACCATCTCCATTTATAAAAACTTCGCTACGCTTCATAATATGTTTTACAAACAAAGGTATTACAGCAGCATACGCTCCATCTGGATCCTGACGTGGCCCGAAAATATTAAAATAGCGGAACCCCATTGTTTTTAATCCATAAACATCGGTAAAAACCTGGGCGTAAAGTTCATTAGTTTTTTTTGTAGCTGCGTAAGGCGATAAGCATTTGCCAATCCTGTTTTCCTGTTTGGGTAACGTTGGTTCATCGCCATAAACAGAGGAAGAAGAGGCGTACACAAACTGCTTAATGTTATTATCAACCGCCGCTTTCAGCATATTGGCAAAGCCGCCGATATT
Source organism: Chitinophagales bacterium (assembly GCA_038216775.1). Lineage (GTDB taxonomy): Bacteria > Bacteroidota > Bacteroidia > Chitinophagales > Chitinophagaceae > Ferruginibacter. The sequence continues at coordinate 431 of JBBQPX010000316.1, read as the reverse complement.
TACTTCTGTAAAATATACAGGTTCCTTAATGCTGCGGGGCACAGAACCCAATGCAGCCTGGTGACTCACGTAATCTATACCTGCGCAAGCCTTTTGACAGGTGTCTGCGTTCCTTATATCGCCTTCAATAAACTCAAAGTTGCTGTACTTGCGTAAAATATCAAGATTACTTTGAAAGCCGTTAACAAGATTATCAAGCACACGTACTTTGGCTGCACCATTTTTTAATAAATATTCTGATATATGGCTGCCGATAAAACCTGCCCCGCCGGTAATTAAAAAAGAAGTTTTACTTAAATCTTTTGAATGAAAGCCCCCAACCCCTGAAGGGGAGGTTATCTTACTTTGCTCAATATTCTTTTCACTCATCTATTAATTCATTTACTGCTATTATTATTTATAAAGCTTGTGGTAACTCCCCTTCAGGGGAT
>JBBQPX010000315.1:0-4165 GCA_038216775.1 Chitinophagales bacterium | reverse complement strand
GATATACGTAATCTTGCAAAGGGCATATACAACCTTGTATTAACCGACTTTGATGGTAAAGTACTAAGTACAACAAAAGTGATAACGCAGTAAAACATAAACAAGCTGCTATCATGTAAATAGATTTTTTAAGTCTGATTTTAATAATACAAAAAAGGCCGTCTCCAGCATAAGTGAGACGGCCTTTTATTTTGAATTTAAAATGCATGTTTAACATTATAGTGCAAGAAATACAGTTTATACAATGCAGGTTAAATCGTTTCGCTCAATCTTTTGCTAAGCCGGTGTGTAGAATAATTTCAGGTAGATTTTGTTCAAGTAATGTTTTTCAATTAAACTATTTAAATTTTTCTAAGGTCTTTTTTGTCTTAATAGAGATAGTGTACCAAACTAATTCGATTGTAGAAACTTGCGAAAATGAATTATTTTCACCAAGATATCGCTGCTTGTTATTCATTATTAATTTTGATAAAAATCATACATGTATCAAACTTACAGCAGAGCAATGGAACGTTTCAAAAGCGAGGTAGGATTAAAATTTCAGCTTTACAATAGTTTATTTACTTCGCTTCCTTTTCATAGTATTGAAAAGACAGGTATTTTATTATCACTTCTTCTAACAAATTGTGAGGATGGATTTTTGAAAAAGCAAAGTCCGTCAAAAATAATTAACGATTTTTTCAGCAAGCACACAACATATGCTTCAGACAAGGAAAAGCTAGATCTGTTGTTTCGCTTTGTTCAATATGCCGAAAGGCAGGTTGTTTTGTTTGATGCTTTGGAGGATGCCGCTTTCAGGCAGGTGCATGACATGAATGGGCCGGGTACTATAAAGCACCTGGAATCGAAAGTTATGAAGAACGGAGATGTTGATAAGCTTACAGCCAAGCTTAAAGATTACTGTGTGAGATTAGTGCTGACAGCGCATCCTACACAATTTTATCCGGGAACGGTATTGGCCATCATCAATGATTTATCAAAAGCGTTGATGGCTAACAATACTAACCAGATAAATATGTATCTGCAGCAATTGGGAAAAACAGCTTTCTTTAAAAAACAAAAACCAACGCCTTATGATGAAGCGGTAAGTTTAATCTGGTTTTTAGAAAATGTTTTTTATCAGGCAACAGGCCGCATCATTAATTATTTAAAAGAACGTTTTCCCGAATCATTGCCAGCAACAAATCCTGTTATAAAAATGGGTTTTTGGCCGGGCGGAGACAGGGATGGAAACCCGTATGTAAATGTTGCTACAACTTTGCAAGTGGCTGACGCATTAAGGGGAAGTATTATTAAATGCTACTACCTTGATATGCGGAAAATAAGGCGCAGACTTACATTTGAAGGAATAGAACAACCTTTGGCAGAACTGGAGAAAAATCTGTACGAAAATATTTTTATTCCGGGCATGCGCACCGATATTAGCCAGAAAAAAATACTGGAAACGCTTTACAAGGTTAAAGAAGTTTTGATAGATAAGCACAACAGCCTTTTTTTGCATTTAATCGAAAGCTTTATTAATAAAGTATTACTATTTGGCCTGCATTTTTCATCGTTGGATATAAGGCAAGACAGCAGCAAGCATATCAGTGCTTTAAATAATATTGCAGCTGCGTGTAATGTTTTGGGTGATAATTATGCGGCGTTGCCGGATGAACAAAAGATTGAAAGATTATTGAATGTGCAACCCTTGCCGCCGGAAGTTAAACTTGAAGATGCCATTGAACAGGATTGTATTGATGTAGTAGGAGCTATTAAAACTATTCAGTACAAAAATGGCGAAGAAGGTTGTAACCGTTATATTATAAGCCATTGTACAAGCGCATTAAATGTTATTGAAGTATTCGGATTGTTTTTACTGGGCGGTTGGAAACGTGACGAACTTACTGTAGATATTGTTCCGCTTTTTGAAACCATAGAGGATTTAAAAAATGCTGCTGATATTATGAAGCAGCTTTATGAAAATGAGGTTTACCGCCAGCATATTAAACGCAGAAAAGACCAGCAAACCATTATGGTAGGTTTTAGTGACGGCACAAAAGATGGTGGTTATTTAATGGCCAACTGGAGTATTTATAAAGCCAAGGAAGAACTAACTACACTGTCAAGATTGTATAATATTGATGTTGTTTTCTTCGATGGCAGGGGAGGCCCGCCAGCAAGAGGCGGCGGTAAAACGCATAAGTTTTATGCATCAATGGGTAAAAATATTGCAAGCAAAGAAATACAACTCACGATACAGGGGCAAACTGTAAGCTCCAATTTTGGAATGGTTGATGCTGCACAATATAATATGGAGCAGCTTGTTAACGCGGGAGTTTTTAATGAATTGTTTTCAGATAAAGAATTTACACTTGATAAAAAGCAAGAGCAACTTATCAGTGATTTGGCTGAAGAAAGCTTTAACGGATATTCTACATTAAAAAATCATCCTTATTTTTTAGAATATTTAGGCCATGCAAGCCCGTTGAAGTTTTACGCACAAACTAATATTGGATCACGCCCGGCAAAACGTGGCGGTGATGGAAAATTAAATTTATCAGATTTAAGAGCCATACCTTTTGTGGGTGCATGGAGCCAGTTGAAGCAGAATGTAACAGGTTACTATGGTGTTGGACGTGCTTTGCAAAAAGCAAAAGAAAATGGGAAAATAGGAGATTTAAAATTACTTTATCAGGAATCTTTATTCTTTCGCACGTTAATTGATAACTGCGAAATGTCTATGAAGAAATGTTTCTTTCCGCTTACTTATTTTCTGGCAGACCACCCCGTTTACGGAGAAATATGGAACGATATTTACAATGAATTTGAGCTTACCAAACAGAACCTTTTTCTGCTTACCGGCAACAGTGAATTAATGCAGGATTATCCAATTGAACAGGTTTCCATTCAAATGCGTGAACGTATTGTTTTACCATTGCTAACCATTCAGCAATATGCGATTACAAGAGTTAGAGAAATGGACGAAAAGCTGCTTGATAATCCTGAAAGGGATGTTTTTAGAAAACTCGTTATGCGTTGCTCATTTGGTATTATTAATGCAGGAAGAAATTCAGCGTAAGAATCGATTCTTGTATTTTCGCTCCCTAAAACATTTGTTTATCTTGATGTTGTATCCCGGTTAGATAGTTAAATATACGTTGTTCATGTTAAGGATGAGATAAGGAAAAAATATAAAACAAGCAGGCATTCGTCGTAGCCGCTTTCAAAAAAATCAACGAGTTTTATTCAGCTTTTTCTTTTTCCGTTCTTCACGCAGCGCTATCCTTTCTGCTTTGGTAAGTTTATCAAAATCTCTGGTGTAGCTAAGGCGGATACCGGTTCTATTGCGTTGCCCCAATGCCGCATCTACAACAGTTCTGTTAAAACCTACAATTCTTAATTTTCCATCTTTAGATAAAAGATACTCAACAGTTATATCTGGCGTTAATAAAACGTTTGTGTTGCGTGCGGCCAAAATGTAAGGATTATTGTAATCAATATTTCCGCCGAGAGAAACTATTAATCGTCCATTTATATATGCTTTTTTAAAACCAAAATTACCCGATGCTTCTAACGCATTTATAAGTTCGGTACTGGTTAAATTATAATTTGAGTTGAAGGAAATGTAAGGTGTTATGCTTGGGTCTTTAAAAAGTTTTTGAAAAACCTTGGTTAATTGATTGTTCAAAAACCCTGAAATTATCTGGCCTGCAGTACCTGATAAAAACGACGTTGCCGAGGCGCCAAAGCCACCACTGTTGTTATCATTAATAAAGGTATTGAAAAGCAGCAAGGATGCTACTTGCCTGTTCTGTTCATTTTCGTCTCTCGAAAACTTTTTCAGGTTTTCCAACAACACAGGATCCTTCGAATAATCTGTCTGCTGGTTTTCCGGAATCTCGAATTCGAAATTAATTTTTGGTGCTTTTAACGTGTTGGTTAAATGCGCTACAATATTTAGATTAGATCTTACCTGAAATTTTCCACGGCTGGTAGTAAGGCTGCTGAAATCCACATTACGTGCCAGGTATTCTGCATCTATATTTATTTGTGCTTCGTAGGGATCGCCGTTCCATGTAATGCTACCATCATTAATAGTAAAGTACTTTTGTAAAAATGTTTGAAAGTTGAATTTGTATTCGCCATCGGTAATATTAATATAACCGAAGGAGAATTAAGGGTA
>JBBQPX010000314.1:0-4167 GCA_038216775.1 Chitinophagales bacterium | reverse complement strand
GCCATGAGCACGAGCACCGAGGTCAACAGGATGTTCCACGTGAAGATCGGCATGCGGAACATCGTCATGCCGGGCGCCCGCATGCAAAAGATCGTCGTGATGAAGTTGACGGCGCCGAGGATGGTACCCAGACCACCCATGTCCAGTTAAAAGCAATAACTATTCCCGGTTCTTTTTTGTATAAAGATTTTTTATCAGTAAAAACTACAGCCATATCCGGCTGCAATTTTGTTTGGTGCAAAATACCCCATTCTGCCTGCGCTGTTTTATCAGTTGCAAGCAAAGCTTCCACTGATTTTTTTTCGCTAAAGCTTAGTTCGCCATCCGCATATAATAAAAGATTTTCCTGCAAAGCAGAAATATCTTCTTCCATATAAAGCCAGTTTTTTTTATCCAGCACAATATCATCAGCTTTAATAACAGTTTGTTGCAACAACTCCAGTTCCATTTTAAGGTCTGGGTTCTGCTTCACAAATACGTCCACAGCTTTCCTTTCCGCTGCAGATAATTCCTTATCTACATACAGTAAAAAAAACTCTTCGTAATTATGTCTGTTAATATTCATAACGGCCCCACCTAAATCCTCCCCAAAAGGGAGGACTTTTAGCAGCTTTTATAATTTATAAATTTCATTTTTTTCATTCTCTAAAAATATCTTACTCCAAAGTTCCCCCTTTAGGGGGCGGAGGGGGCTTTTTATATTAGGTTTTCGACCCTCACAATATACTCCCGCAACTGCAATCTTGCCCTGTGTAAATAAACTTTTACCTGGCTTTCGTTCAGTCCGGTAATTTCGCCAATTTCCTCATAGCTGTAGCCCTCATAATCTTTTAATAAAACAAGGCTGCGTTGCTGTTCGCTCAATTTAGCCAAAGCTTCATTTAAAATTCTTTTAGTATCATGTTTTGTATTGGTCGAGCCCTTTGCATTTTCTGCAAAATCTTCCCGCAACACAATCCGTTTGTTTTTACGCAAATGGTCAATCATTTGATTGTATGCGATGGTAAAAAGATAACTTTTACTACGTTCTGTTTCTACCTTACCCCTGTTAATCCACAATTTTTCAAATGCGCCTTGCACCACATCCTTTGCGTCCTCATTATGCCTCAAATTTTTGAGAATAAAGCGGTACACATTGTCTGCATACAGGTTTACGCATTCATTATATTCTCTCTCCGTCATACAGTTTGGTGGGTTAAATTACCTCAAACAGGTTGTTTTTTGTATAATACGAAGGTGAATAATAAAAAGTTACACTCAAAATGAAAAAAAGTTAATTTTTTGGAACCGGCATTAGTTCTATGGGCGTCATCGTTGTGTCACTCAATTGTACCGCATACCTTTATTGAGCTTTTATCTTTGCGAATATTTTACTTCTCGTATCAAAAAATCAGCGTTAATCTTTTTTAACCTGCGTAATCAGCGTTCCGTTTTACCTTAAATTTGTCTATAATTAACCTTAACTATATGAACGAAAATTTTGTCAGCCGCATTGGCTCGGAATTAAAAGAAATAGAAACAGCCGGACTTTCTAAAAAAGAGCGCATTATCAGCAGCGAACAAGGTGCCGAAATTATTGTAAATGGCAAAACTGTTTTAAACTTTTGTGCTAATAATTACCTTGGTCTTTCATCTCACCCTAAAGTGCTGGCGGCAGCAAAAAAATATATTGACTTACGTGGTTATGGAATGAGCAGTGTGCGCTTTATCTGCGGCACGCAGGATATTCATAAAGAACTGGAACATAAACTTGCGGAATTTTTGGGCACAGAAGATACCATTTTATACGCCGCGGCCTTCGATGCAAATGGCGGCGTGTTTGAACCTTTGTTTGGAGAAGAAGATGCCATAATATCTGATACCCTTAATCATGCATCAATAATTGATGGCGTTCGTTTATGCAAAGCGCAGCGCTTTCGTTATATCCATAATGATATGGCAGATTTGGAAGAGAAGCTTAAAGAAACTGCACACTTGCGCAGCCGTATAATTGTGACTGATGGCAGCTTTAGCATGGATGGCACTATTGCACAGCTTGATAAAATTTGTGATTTAGCAGATAAATACGATGCAATCGTTATGATTGACGAATGCCATAGCAGCGGCTTTCTGGGAAAAACCGGACGTGGTACGCATGAGTACAGAAATGTAATGGGACGCATTGATATTATAACCGGCACTTTAGGTAAAGCGCTTGGCGGCGCAAGTGGTGGTTTTACCAGTGGACGAAAAGAAATTATTGAAATGCTTCGTCAGCGCAGCCGTCCGTACCTTTTCAGCAACACCGTTGCGCCAAGCATTGTAGGCGCATCTATTGCTGTGTTAGATATGCTTAGCGAAACAACCGAACTAAGAGACAACCTCGAAACCAACACCAAATATTTCCGCACAAAAATGACTGAAGCTGGCTTTGACATTAAACCCGGCGACCATCCTATTGTTCCTATTATGTTGTACGATGCAGTTTTGGCACAGGACTTTGCTGCAAAATTATTAGAAGAAGGCATTTACGTAATCGGATTCTTTTTTCCTGTGGTAGCAAAAGGACAGGCACGCATACGGGTACAATTAAGTGCTGCGCATGAGCAAAGGCATTTAGATAAAGCGATTGAAGCGTTTACAAAAATTGGCAAGGAGTTGGGCGTATTAAAATAAGCAGTTATAGCTTTATTATTACCGCTTTAAAACTATCCAATTCATGGCGGGCCGTGCACAAAGGGAAAATATATTCAGCAGGTAAAGCCTGCTGAATTTTTTTGCTTTTATATTTATATTCAATTACAAATTTTCTTTGCCTGTATATATAGTTAGTATAAACAGATTCGCTTTTACCAATTAAAGTGCAGGTATTTTCTGATTGATTTAAATTCACCATCATATTGGCATTGGAAAAAACGCCTGCATTTTTTAAACGGCTATCTAATTGAGCTCCGTATCCATTATGCTTAAAATCTTTATTATAATTTTCAATAAAACCATTCTTATTTACAAATTTCTTTTTTACTAAGGCTGCGGCAGATGTACATGAGTCTGCCATGGGGTTTTCAACTTCAATTAAATAAAAGGGAATATTACATTTGTCAAGCATTTTGCCGGCACTATCCACTATTTTAATTGCTATTAAATGATAGCCATCAAAAGGGCAATGCTGTGCATACGTGCTCGAGCTGAAAAGTGAAATAAACAAAAGGAAAGAGAAAGATTTCATTAAATTATCTTATTATTTTATTTCAACTAACTGTATGCTAAAACCAAGCTCCATTTTTAAAATAAGCGAATTGCTGGAAACATTATTAATCCAAAGTGTTTTATTGCCTTTTCCATCAGCAGCATTGTTAATAATAAAACCATCAAGTTTTTTATTTTCTCCTTTTATTTTTACAACAGGGTTTACTTCATTTTCTATCGGCAAATAAAACGTTTCAGGGCTATTTTTATCCATTTGCATGATAGTTTTCTTCAGCGGCATATCGGCGAAATTTTTGTCAGATAACCAAACTGTGCAAGCATCAACCATGTTTAAATTGCCTCCGCCAAAATAGTTTACATATTTAGTGGCTTTGCGTTTCGCTTCTCCACTTATTTTAACGTGCCCTTTGGTATTTTTATCATTTGTCATTTCGTAATTAAAATCAATACCTTTTTTGGGGCTTTGATTGTTTACTGTAACTATAAAATCGTACTTGCTTCCAAATGCATCTACTGCATAAACGAGTTTATCACCTTTCTTAATATTGTAAGTCTCGGTACTGCCATCATCGTTTTTAATCATTAATGGCAGGTACATCCTACTTTGCGCAATGCTGCAAAAGACAATCGCCATAAAGGCTACAAACAGTAAAAAATGCTTTTTCATAACAAGTAGTTTAAATTGAGTTGTAAACTTACAATTGTAACATGTTTTTGAAATACCCAACGGCGGGTATTTTTGGCAGAAAGAAGTAGATGCTGATAATAATTGTTCTTTGGCATTTCTCTATCTTTGCTAAGATAAAAGAACGGTTATTACTGCATTGTATAAAAAAAGAATCATTTAGTAACTTTACTTAAATTTAGTGTTATGGATACAACATTATTAAACCGGATAACAACTAATGCCGCAGTGCTTACAGGAAAGCCTGTTGTGAGGGGTATGCGTATTTCGGTAGAGCATGTTTTGAAAATGCT
>JBBQPX010000313.1:0-4181 GCA_038216775.1 Chitinophagales bacterium | reverse complement strand
TATTCCCTGTAATAATTTTGCACCATCCGCACTAAACAAAATTGCACTACTGAAAATATCGTCGCTATAAAACTTTTTTACGTATGCTAACGAAGCTACATCGTAAAGCATTATTGATTTTCCGGCTTTAGTGGCCATGTACCGGTTATCGCTACTAAAACTTAATAAGCTGATAGAACTATCCTGAATTCCGATAAGTTTTTTTACTATTTTTTTGCTGGCTATATCTAACAGTCGAACGGTACCTGCAGATTCTTCATATCGTGTAATTGCCAGTAATTTTCCATTGGGGTTTATATAAATATCGTCGTCTTTTAAATTTTCAAATTCATCCGTAGCAATCACTTGCCCTGTGGCTGTATTTATATGCGTGATGTATCCTTTATTTGTAAGCACATCAACAAATTCAAAAGACGTATTTATCTCCAGATAATTACCCGTAGTTATAACAATTATATTATTTGCATCGTCAAAAGCAAGTTTCGGTTTTTTCCCTTTAATAGCAACAACTTTTGGAGATGCCAGATTATCTGCATCCCAAATCTTTATCTCGTTATCAGCTGCTGTAGCTAATATTTTACCATTGCTGCTAAATACTATTTGTGTAATGCTGTTGTCGTGAATTTTTTTTCTAGATATTTCTTTGCCGGCATTTGTAAGGTCGTTAATGAGTAAATTATTGCCGATACCAGTGAATAGTTTTTTGCTATCGGGGCTAAATGCCAGGGCCGTGGTTTTATCTAAAATAGATAATTGGGGATTATTATCATAGGTTTTTAACTCTTTTGCCATTTGCAAATCCCACAATTTTACGGTGCCTTTGTCGTCGCCACTGGCAAGCCATTTTTTATCAGGAGAAATTGCCAAAACTGATACAACTGCCGGATGGCCTTTGGGTATCATAAGTTTAGGAGCCTGACCAAAGGATAGTTGGACGAAAAAAACAGCAGCTAAAAAAAGGAATTTTCTCATTTTATAATCCGTTATAAATTTAATTATGCTTTATTTCAACCATCAATGGTACTACAGTACCTACTGCATTTTCTTTTACATCAAACCCAACCTGTGTAACATTGTATTTAATTTCTTCTTTTTTAATAAGTTTATCGCCCAGAGCGCTTATTATTTTGGCTGATAAACCACCTTGTTGATTGGCCATGGTACTCATCATTTCATCCATGTTCAATTTTTCCTTTGAATAAAGGATTAATAAATAGTCAATACCCTTGTTCTCATCCATCTTAATTATTTTGGTATCGCTTGGGAAAGCAACAACAGTATTTGCGCCAACATGCGTGCTGGTTAAATCATCAAAAGGAAGTATCCGGTTTATTTTGCCTGTTAGGTCTGTGGCAAACGCATAAATGTAAGCCTCTTTATCAATATTCATAAAGAAACGAAATTTGGTTCCGCTGGTATAGCTGTTCATCATGGTGTAGGCAACCAGGTCTTCTTTAGCTGCAGCCTCTTCTTCCACTACCAGGTTTCTGCTGCTAACCATATTAACTGGCATATCATCGCCACTACTTAATTTAAACTCAATATTGCCACTTAAACCGCTAACAATAACCGGTGCAGGTTTTGGCTTTGGGTCTGGCACAGGAGGAACTGGTTTTGGATCAGGAACTGGAACAGGTTTTGGATCAGGTACAGGAACAGGTTTTGGATCTTCCTTTTTTTCTGCTGGCGCTTTGGTATAAGGACTAGCAAATGGCTGTATGGCATAATTGCACCAACTTACAAAGTCGTTATATTTTATCCAGATTTTTCCATGATCGGCCCAATTAGCACCCCAACTGTTTAAAATCTGAAAAGCACCGCCTGCCATATTATCATCGTACCCAATAACACACATCGCATGTTTATTGTGTTTCCAGGCTGTATCAACAGAAGATTCTCTGGAATCAGGATTCCAAACAGCAGATTTAATATTTAAAAAGCTCTGTGGAAGTGTAAAAGATACGGCAATCGGGCTTCCTTCGGTTAAAGCTTTTTTTGCAAGCTCAATTGATTCATCACGGGTTCTTAAATAAGCATCTTCTTTTGAATAACCTTTAGCAGCAAATAAAAAACTTGCATCGGCAATTTTATAATTTACCGCTTCATTTGTTGCTGTTTCTGTAATTGTTGATCCACACTTGTAAGGCATCGTTTTTAACGTAGCATCTCCTTTATCAATTAATGTAACAAGTGCACTGATGATGCTGCTTCCAAACTGGCAGCTATAATCTTTATCATCCTTAATCTGTTCGTATAAAAATGTAGGCGAAAATGCATATTTATCAATTAATGCTTTATCGGTAAGTCCGTGGGTTCTTGCATATAAAATGGTAGCAACGCCATATCCATTTGCCCAGGCCGTGCAGGTTCCGTATCTACCTTGGTCGCCGGGTGTTGGGCTATATTTTTCCAGCGAAAAACTTGACGGTAAGCTTGTAAAACTACGTGCAGATACCCTTACTTTTTGTGGAGTTTTGGCAATTAATTCCAAATCAATTACCTCACCCATTGCAAATTTACGCTGGGCAAATAGTGTTGAACTTAAAGCCACACAAAAACAAAGTAATAAAGCTGATTTTAGCATTTTCATATAAAGAATATTTCTATAAAAATAAATGAATTGTAGTTACATCTGATACCCTGCATAGGGTATTTTGTTTAGCGAAGTATTAAAACAAAAAAGCCGCTCGTAAGGAGCGGCTTCAAATATTTATTATGTGATACTTAGATTCTAAAGTGAGCGAAAGCTTTGTTAGCTTCAGCCTTACGGTGTGTATCTCAATCATCAGGTTTAAAACCTATTCTTTTTCTTGGTTCCTGCGGTGGATTTAATAATTGTTTCAGGGCTTCAAAAATCATCTGGATATTTTCATCATGGCTGCTTACCTTATTTTCCAACTGTTCCAATTTTAATAAAATATCCTTATGGGTAAGCAGCATTTCCCGGAGCTTTACAAAGATTTCTATTAACCTCAAACTAACTTCTATAGCCCTGTCGCTCTTTAACACATTAGCTAACATTAATACCCCATGTTCTGTAAAAGCGTAAGGTAAAGCTCCTCCCAAATGTTGTTTAGAAGGTATCGCATTTTGCGATACCATAGTTTCCACTTCTGCAGTTGTTAACCGGAAAGTAAAATGTTTTGGGAAACGCTCAATATTCCTCTTTACCTGCTCCCTTAGGCGTATCGCTTTAACTCCGTATAATACTGCAAGGTCTCTGTCTAACATTACCTTTTGTTTACGGATATAGTAAATTTTACTTATTACCGCTTCTTCTAAAAGTGCTGTTGACTTCGCTATTTTTGCCATATGTCAATTTAATGAATTGTAAATATAATATATCTAAACAACTAGTGTGTGTAGAGCTAATTAGGGATTTTTTATGATGCCATTTGTCGCCCTCAAATAATTAGCTGTTATTGGCGAAATAAAAAAACCATCAACTAAAATAGCTGATGGTTTTAAATATATTTATAGCGTTATACTTAGATTCTAAAGTGAGCGAAAGCTTTGTTAGCTTCAGCCATACGGTGTGTATCTTCTTTCTTTTTGTAAGAAGCGCCTTCACCTTTGCTTGCTGCAACAATTTCGTTTGCTAATTTATCAGCCATGCTACGTCCGTTACGGTCACGGCTGTATTTAATCATCCATTTGATGCTTAAAGATACTTTTCTATCCTGACGAACCTCTGCAGGTATCTGAAAGGTAGCACCACCAATACGGCGGCTACGTACTTCAACACCTGGAGTGATGTTAGTGAGCGCTTTTTTCCAAACCTCGTACCCATCTTCACCTGTTTGCTTGGCAACTTTATCTAAAGCATCGTAAAATATAATGTATGCACCACTTTTTTTACCAGCCCACATCAGGTTATTTACAAAACGTGTAACCAGTTTGTCGTTAAACTTTGGGTCTGGTGCTCAGGGTATCTTTTTCGGTTGTGTCTTCCTCATTATTATGTATTTTTCCTTTACCCCTTTAGGGGATAGGGGTTATTATTTTTTAGCTCTTTTAGTTCCGTATTTACTACGGCTTTGTTTACGGTCTTTAACACCCGCAGTATCTAAACTACCACGAACGATGTGATAACGTACACCTGGTAAATCTTTTACCCTTCCGCCACGTATCAATACAATACTATGTTCCTGTAAATTGTGACCTTCACCCGGTATATAGGC
>JBBQPX010000312.1:0-4185 GCA_038216775.1 Chitinophagales bacterium | reverse complement strand
ATTATGCCATGCAGGATTTAAAAGCAGTTGCAGAACTTGCAAAAGCTGAAAACATTATCACCATCATTGATAACAGTTATTGCACGCCGCTATTTCAAAAACCCATAGAAATGGGGATTGATATTGCTATGCAGACTGCCACCAAATATATAAGCGGACATAGCGATACGCTTGGCGGTGTACTAAGCGGAAGCGCTGCCATGATGGAGCGAATTTTTAACAGCGAATACATGACAGTCGGCAGTGGTATTTCTCCATTTAATGCCTGGCTTTTAATAAGAGGCTTAAGAACGTTGCCCGCCAGGCTTGATAGAATTACTGCCACCACAAAAAAAGTAATTGATTATTTAGTACAACATCCAAAAGTTGAATCGTTGCTTTTTCCACTGCACGAAAGTTTTCCGCAATATGAACTTGCAAAAGCACAAATGGGCGGCGCCTGCGGATTACTTACTTTTTATATTAAGGCTGATACAATTACGCAGATAGAAAACTTCTGCAATAACATGCAGCATATTTTTATGGCGGTAAGCTGGGGCGGGCACGAGAGTTTGATTATTCCTAAATGTTCGGGCATTAAGCCTGACGAATTTGACGCTGCTAACAGAGAGCACAGAATGTTGAGGCTTTATGTGGGTTTAGAGGATGCCGAATACATTATTAAAGATTTAGAGCAGGCTTTTGGGAAGATGGATTAGGCTTGCCGCTTGTACAATTGTTTTACCCGTTTTACATATAGATGAATTATTTTTGTAGTATGCGTTATAAATTTTTAACTCTTATAGCAGTTCTGGCCATTTCCATATCTGCAAAAGCACAGGAAAAGTGGACACTCCTCAAATGCGTGGAATATGCTATGGCTAATAATATTTCCATTAAACAAATTGACCTTCAAACAAAAATTGCAGAGTTAACCTTAAAACAAAGCAAACTTGGGCAGTTACCCAATTTAAATTTTAGTGGTGGGCCGGCATATAACAACGGCCGTACACAAGACCCAACTACTTATACTTTAATTACTCAAAGTTATTTATCAGTAAATACTCAATTGCAGAGTAGTGCAGAAATTTTCAACTGGTTCAGCAAACGAAACACTATTGCGGCTAACGATTGGGAGTTACAGGCAACAAATGCTAATACCGACAAATTAAAAAACGATATTGCCTTATCTGTTGCAAATTCATACCTGCAGGTTTTATTATCCCGAGAGCAGAAAGATATTGCCATGATTCAGCTACAGCAATCACAGGCGCAATTAAACAATACCCGTAAACAGGTAGATGCAGGTGCTTTACCCGAATTAAATGCTGCGGAACTTGAAGCACAGGTAGCAAGAGACAGCTCGAATGTAATAACTGCTAAAGGAAATGTTACACAAAGTATTTTATCTCTAAAGGCCTTGATGGCTATTGATGCAGCGGCACCTTTTGAAGTTGACACACCACCTGTTGATAAAATACCAGTAGAAAAAATGGCAGATTTACAACCAGATGCTGTTTATGCATCGGCAATTGCCAACATGCCGCAACAAAAGTATAATGAGTTTAAAATTAAAGCTGCACAAAAAACAACAGCAGCCGTAAAAGGAAGTTTATACCCAACTATTTCTTTGTATGGCAATTTGGGTAGCCGCTACGCTGATGTGTTTAACTTGCCTCAATACGAGCCCGTGTTTACAGGTAATTTTGCAACAGGTCTTTTTGTGAATGGTTCAGGAGCACAAGTATATGGACCTCGATATGAACAAACTAAAGTTGGTACACAAAAATCTGACGCATTCTTTACACAGATAAATAGAAACTTTAACCAGTCAGTAGGTTTGAATTTAAACATCCCCATCTTTAATGGCTCTTCAGCAAAAACCAATTATTTAAAAAGCAAAATCAATATTCAAAATCTACAGTTTCAAAAAGAAGCTGACGACCAAAAACTGAAACAGGATATTTATCAGGCTTATAATGCAGCTACAGTGGCATTAGAAAAATACAATGCAGGAAGAAAAACGATGGAAACTGCGGACCGTACATTATACTTTGCTACCAAAAGATATGAGGTAGGCATGATGGCAACATTTGAATTAATAACCAATCAGAATAACCTGTTTAGTGCAAGATTGCAAAATGCCTTAAACCAGTTTGATTATGTTTTTAAAATGAAAGTGCTGGAGTTTTATAAAGGACAGGGGTTGAAGTTTTAACCCCCTCCGCCCCCTAAAGGGGGAACTTTAGAGTATGTGTTTACAGGCTTCTTTTTTATAAAATCGATTCTGTAATGTGGGAAAGGTTGAATAAAGAAATAATGTACAAGAGTGATTAATATTTACTCTTTTACTAAAAGAATAAAATTTAATAAACAGCCGTTGCTAATGAAGTTGAACAAAGATTTCTGGCCGGGCTTCCCAAAAACAATCGGGACAAGCAAAAAAAATAAAAAATGAGCAAATCGACTAAATGGATTTTAATTGGTGTAGCTGCACTTGTTGTGTTACTGGTAATTTTATCGCAGGCCGGTGTTTTTGGAAAAGATGAGGGAACAAAAGTGACTGCGGAAAAGGTTCAGAAACGCACCATTACTGAAATTGTAAATGCCAGTGGCAAAATTTATCCGGAGGATGAAGTAAAAGTAAGTCCGGATATTAGCGGCGTAATTACCGAGTTAACGGTACAGGAGGGCGATACAGTAAAAAAAGGACAGATGCTTGTACGCATTGATCCTGATGTTTATAATATTCAACGGAGCCAGGCTGCAAGCGGCGTTGCACAATCACAGGCGCAGGTGAGCAGTGTGCAGGCACAGGTAAGCAATGCGCAGGCTGCGCTTGATGCTTTGAATGCACAAATGGAGCAGTCGCAAAGAGCTTATGACAGATCTAAAAAGCTATTTGATGATAAGGTTATCAGTCGCAGCGAAATGGATGTAGCTGAAACTTCTTTAAAAAGTGCCAAGGCAAATTACAACGCTGCAGTGCAGGGCATACGTAGCACACAAGCAAATGTGCAAAGCGCAAGAGCCGGCGTGCAAAGTGCCCAAGCGAGTTTACAAAAAGCAAATAAAGATTTAAGCAGAACGGCAATTGTTGCGCCGAGAGATGGTGTTGTGTCTTTACTGAATGTGAAGAAAGGTGAAAGCGTATCGGGCAACAGCTTTACAGTAGGTACCGAAATTTTGCGTATTGCCGATATGAGCAAAATTGAAATACGGGTTGATGTGGGAGAAAATGATATCCCAAAAGTTAAATTAGGCGATAGCGCATTGGTGCAGGTTGATGCGTACAGCGATAGAAAATTCCGTGGCATTGTTACTCAGATTGCGAGCAGCAATAACGGCGCAGCAGGCCAGAGTGCTTTATCAAGTACCTCAACAGATGTTACGCAGTATAAAGTTTACATAAGAATTTTGGCAGATAGTTATGCTGACTTGCTCGGTAAGGGTACATTTCCCTTTAGACCTGGAATGAGCGCCAATGCTGACATACAGACTAAAACGCACAGCAATGTACTTAGTGTGCCTATTAATGCTATTACCACCCGTGATAAAGATGACAGTACAAAAGTTGACAAGAAAAAAGATGAGTCTGATGTAAAGCAAACAACAACACTTGTTGATGATTTGGAAGTTATTGCATTCATAATAGACAAGGACAATAAGGTTAGCAAAGTGAATGTAAAAACTTCTATACAAGATATTAATTACATTGAAGTAACCGAAGGTTTAAAAGAAGGCGACATGGTTGTAACCGGGCCTTATGATGTGGTAAGCAAAACCTTAAGGGTTGGCAAACAAGTGAAAGTAGTAGACAAGAAGGATTTATTTGAGAAGGCTAAGTAAACAAAATTTAAATTTTTGCATATGCTGGCTGTCGATTTTTATCGGCAGCCATATTTTTTATAATCATGAAATTAAAAGCTTTAGGTTTAATTGGCTTATTGTTTTTAGGAAGTCATTGTTTTGCTCAAACCTTAAAAGTAGAATTGACAGTAACCAATGACAAAAAAGAGACTTTACAAAATGTAAGTGCCGATTTATTCCTATTGCCTGACACGATTTTGCAAACGAAAAAAGTATTGCAGGCGGGCTCCTACTTTACGTTTAAAAAGGATAAAAAATATTTCGTAAAGTTATCCTCAACAGCAATGTACGATACTGCCATTGTACTAAATGGGATCGGCAGCGATACAAATATTG
>JBBQPX010000311.1:0-4224 GCA_038216775.1 Chitinophagales bacterium | reverse complement strand
GAAGCGGGACTAAAGGAAGAAACGGTGGGTAAAGCTGCAAACGATCGCAGGCTGATAACAATGATTAGTAAAAAGAATAGTAGTCTTTTCATAGGTTGTGTTTGGATATTGCTCTAATCTCTTGTAGAGATAATTCTAACGCAAAATTATGTAATGTATTGTATTTAATTTTTTTTTAGATAAAAAAAACTAACGTGCATACATACTACTTTTTGAAATGATTGGTTTTTTGAGGAAATCCATCCGTAAAAAAAGTTTTATGGATTATATATGTTAAATAACCTTGTTGTAATTCGTTGTTATTAATTAAAAACCCCCTTTGCAAATGCAAGAGGGGGTTGTTTTAGCTATAGTGATATAGCCTTAGGGAATTATCTCAATCTCTTTTTTAAAAAAATCAGCTATATAGCTTCTAATATGATCAATACTAAAAGGTTTTTCAATATAACCAGCTGCACCAATCCTTGCGGCTTTATCCTGAATATCGGAAGCTGCCGAAAATAATATAAATGGAATATTAAAGCCGGGAATGGTTTCCTTAAGGTTATTCAATACATTTTCCGCCAATATATGCCCCATAAAATGATCAATAATTAGTAAATCTGGCTTAAAGGCTATTAATGCTGCCTCTATATCATTGGGATTCTGCTTACATTCTATGATATAATTATTCTGTAAAACCAATTGCATAATATCCAGAAAGTCTTCATTATCATCCAGTAAAAAAATTCTTTTCATTCTTTTAAATTTCCTTTTCTTGTTTTTTAATGTTTGTTATATGTGTAAATATTTGGCTATCTGCTTTTTCAAGCTTCTGCTGCCTATTATCAATACTGCCCTGAAAAAAGTATTTGGATTATTGGTTTGATATTTATTAATTTGTTTGCCAGATTAAATTTTTAGGCGACATTTTTTGTCTATCGACGAACAAATTAGAATTTTTGTATTAGCCTGAATAATTATGAAACTTCAGTAAGGAATTATGATACTTTATTACACGTGTACAAAAGGCTTATTTGGAATTATGGAAGTGTTAATGTTTAAAACTAAAACCCTGTAAAGCTAAATTGTATGAAATTGTATATTAAAAACATGGCATGCGAAAGCTGTAAAGTTTTTGTGGCAGAGGAATTGAAAAATTTACGCGTTCAAACAATAAAAGTAGATCTCGGCGAAGCCGAAATAAAAGGCGAATTAAGTGAGAAGAAAGAAAAAAAATTTAAAGAAGCAATTAAAAAAGCAGGACTGGAACTGGTGCATGATAAAGACGCAGTGCTGTGCGATAAAATAAAAGCAGAAATATCAAATTACATCGACGATAAGGTTTCCAAAACTACTAATTTGTCAGACTATTTGGCAAAAAACTCAAGTATGACTACGCCTACCTATCGGCTTATTTTTCGGCCATGCAGGCCTCAACTATAGAGCAATATACTATTGCTTTAAAAATTGAAAAGGTAAAAGAAATGCTGGTATTGGATGGAGATACGCTAAAGAACATTGCAGAAAAATTAAATTACAGCAGCGTTTCACACTTATCAAACCAATTTAAAAAGGTAGCAGGTTTATCTACTTCTCACTTTAAAAAATTACGTAGCGTACGAAGAAAAACGATGCAGGATTTATAGCTGTTTGATTTACACCAATTTTGCTGTTATTTTTGTGCACTTACCCGCCAAATCACACAGTTGGCATCATCAGTTACCAACAACGCTCCATCTGGCATTACCACCACACCTACGGGCCTTCCATAAACTTTGCTTTCATCAAGTTCTGCCACAAAGCCTGTTAAAAAATCCTGCGGCCTGCCGCTTGGTTTACCATTTTTAAAAGGCACGTATACCAATTTATAACCAGACAGTATAGAGCGGTTCCACGAGCCATGTTGTGCTATAAAAGCACCGCCCTGGTATTGTTTCGGAAAGGTTTTATTATTGTAAAAAGCCAACCCCAACGATGCTGTATGAGAACCAAGATCAACATCTGGCACTATAGCTTTTTTTACCAATTCCGGTTTTTGATCTTCAACACGCACATCCACATGCTGGCCGTAGTAGGAGTAAGGCCAGCCATAAAATCCACCTTGCTTTACGCCGGTAAGGTAATCTGGTACCAGGTTATCGCCCAGTTCATCCCGTTCGTTTACCGCAGTGTATAAGGTTGATGTGCCGGGCGCAAAACCCATACCCACCGGGTTGCGCAGACCGCTTGCGTAAATGCGCAAGCCCGATCCATCAAGGTTCATTTCCAGAATATCTGCACGCATTTTTTCTTTCTCCATACCATTTTCAGCCACATTTGTACTGGAGCCTACTGCTATATAAATTTTAGTATTTTTTGCGTTGCTGATAATATTACGTGTCCAGTGACGGTTATCTCTAAAACCTTTTCCAGCTGGTAAATCAACAAGCTTTTGCCCCATTCCTGTAATTTTTCTTTGCCCTTTTAGGTAAGGGAAACGAAGCACTGCATCTGTATTGGCCACGTACAGCCAATTGCCAATTATAAGCATACCAAATGGTTGGTTTAAACCATTTTCTGCGGTAAGCAAAGTATCTTTTTGGTCAGGTACGCCATCGTGATTGTTATCACGCAGTAAGGTAATTCTGTCGGCGCTACGAGCCAGGTCGTCAGACTTATTAACCCCTTTAATAAATGCACCAACTTTTTCAATCAGCGTAAAGTTAGAGTTACTTTCTGCAACAAGTAAATCGCCATTTGGTGCCACGTACATCCACCTAGGGTTTTGAAAACCTGTGGCATATTGAGATACAGCAAAACCGATTGGCGCCTTCGGCATCATACCATTATCCCATCCAATTACTTTACTGTAGTTGGCAACTGATTTTGTGGCATTAGGTGGCGGTAAAGTATCTTTTTGCTGCGCAAAGCTGGTATTTAAAACTGCTGAAAAAGCCAGCGTAAGTATCATGAAGGTATTCTTCATTTTGAATAAATTAAGGTAGATAAAATCAATTTATAAGATGCTGCAGCAACAGTTGCAATTTTGAATCCAGATTTAATTTTACTGAACGTACATTAAGCTGCCCTAAACGGTTTAATGCTTTTCTGTATTGACTTGCAGGCTATGCACCGAAAGTTCTACTCTTCATAAATTGTAGTGCGCTTAGACGTATGTGAGCAAAAAGCTCCACAGGTTATCCATTCCCTTTAATAGAAAATTAGTGTTCATCAAATAGTAATCAATGCGAATGCGATGCTTAAGTTGTGCAACATAATGTTTTCCATGCTTGGGCTTTTTGCTCAAATACATATTTTATCCAAAAATCTTTTTAATGTTCAAAATATTACCCTTCAAAAAAAAGAGAATTTACTCAAACCCAATAATAGCATAATAATCATTGCCAGGTTAGTATTCAGGCTGCCGATTGCTATTTTTGCAGTTGATTAAAAATACCGTCTATTGGGTATCGGTATCCGTAATAATAGTTTTATTTTTAAGCATAAAATTTTGTGTATGAAGAAGTATATTTTTTTAGCCGTTATGTTATGCATGCCAGGTATTATGCAAGGCCAAAAGCTGCTTGTTTTTAAAAACAATAAAGGCCTGTATGGTTATAAAGATAAAGCCGGTAAAGTAATAGTGGAACCAAAATATAATATTAAACCAGCTGACTTTTTGGAAGGTAGGTCTGTTTTTACCGTAGCCAACCTCAAAGGTGTACTTGATGAAAACGGCAAAGAGATTGTTCCTCCTGTTTACAAAAGTATTTCTAATTTTAATTACGGGTATGCAGTGGCAACTAAAGAAGTTACAGATTCACTATCTGCAAAATCGGCTAAGCCCTTTAAATATGAAGTAAAAGGTATTATTGATCGTGATGGAAAAGAAATAGTACCCGTACAGTACCGCAATATTGATGGAGATTTTAGTAATGGTTGGTTTGTAAAAGTATCTAACGATTTTAAAGAAAAGATATATTACAATACAAGTGGCAAAATTTTCACTGTTCCCGAAGGTTTATTTCTAGACATTCAACGTATAGACGGCAAAAGATATGTGGCAATGAAAAACGGTAACGCCGACATCATTAATCAGCAATATAAAGAGATACTTCCGTTTGAGTATAGTAGCATTCGCCCAACTGAAAATGATATGCTGATAGTAAGAAAAAATAACCTTGACGGGCTGATGGACAGCAAATTTAAATGGGTAATACAACCAAGTTTTAAACGCATGTATTTGTTTGAAAAAGGCTATGC
>JBBQPX010000310.1:0-4227 GCA_038216775.1 Chitinophagales bacterium | reverse complement strand
TTACTAATTGTGCATTGCTGCTGTAAATTTTAAGGCTTGCGTTTTTAAAATTGTAACCTGTGCTTATATTTAAAACATCGCTTGTAGGGTTAGGATAAACTTTTACATACGCATCCTTACTAAAATCTACAAAGCGCACAACGCTATAGTTTATTTTTCCATCAAAATCTATTTGCTTTAAGCGGTAATAATTTTTACCATCTGCGGGTTTTGTATCAATAAAAGTATAAGATGCGCCATTGCTATTGATACCTTTTGCAACCACATAACCAATGCTGTCGTATTGTTGTGCATTTAAACTATGTTCTATTACAAAGCCTTTATTATTTATTTCGGTTTTAGTTTTAAAAGTTAATTCTGCAACCGTGTTTTGTTTTTGCACATTAAACTCTAATCCTGTTATTGGCAATACAGAAAGGCTTAATACATACAATTCCCTACCGATAGTCGTTCCATCATCCGAAGAAAATAACATAGGATTTACACCCAAAAAATTTGTACTGTATGAACTGGCTACACCGGGGTTTACTTCATGCATTATTGTACCAGCTGTAGTTCCATCACTGCTCCATGCTTCCAGTCCGTTTATTCCATCATTATCTAAATTAAAATACCAGCGGCCCTGGTAAACCGGAAAATTATCTATAAACATATAACCAACGCCTTCCGGGCCCGGCACAAAATCTTTTACCTGAAAAGTGCTGGTTCCATCTGTACCCCAAAGTTCAAAACCATTATTACCAGTGATGGCATAGGGGAAACAGATGAACAATATTTTATTACCTACTCTGGCATGCAAAAAAGTAAACTCTAGGTTAAAGAATAAATTAGTGCCGGCTGTGCTGCCATCTGATCTGAATAAATGGCTGCCCGTATTATCATTGGCATCAAAATAAATTTGCCCGTTCAACTCTGCAAACCACTGTGGGTTGGAAGAGTTGATGCCAGGGTAAATATCTTTTATTAAAGCAGTACCCACATTAGTACCATCGCTTTTCCATAACTCGGTACCGTTTATGCCATCATTTGCGGCAAAGTACAATACATTATTTATCGCTTTTAAATTTTGTATGCCTCTTACCAATGCATCTGCCGCTCCGGGGTTAATATCTTTTACCATTATTGTTCCAACGGCAGTTCCATCACTTACCCAAAGCTCCGAGCCATTGGTGCCATCATTGGCGATAAAATACAATTTGCCATTCATGGCTACCATATTATCAATATCAGGAGAATTAACACCAGGATTAATATCCTTTAGCAAAATTGTACCTGCATTGGTGCCATCTGTTTTCCATAACTCTCTACCTTCTGCATCGGTTTCGGCAGTAAAAAAAACAAGGCCGCCCACTTTTGTAAACGATTGAGGATTGCTCCAGTTACCACCAACCTTAATATCTTTTATTAAAACTGTACCCGCATTAGTGCCATCTGTTTTCCATAACTCTCCACCGTTAATATTATCAATGGCAGTAAAAATAAAGTTGGTGCCCAAGGCCTTGCCTTTGTTGTAAGCAAATGCCTGAAAACCTGTCGCCCCATCGTCGCCAGGTTTTACAGTTGTGGTGCCGGCTGCAATTCCATTGGTTTTTATTAAACTTAAATAGCCGTTATTGGTTTCGTTGGCGCCCAAATAAGCAAACCCACCCATGGTATCCATCAAATACGGATTACTGCTTCCGCTGCTGCCAATATTAATATCTTTTACTAATGAAGCGGTATTGCCATCGGTACTCCACAATTCTTTACCTATTATACCATTGTCGGCAACAAAATAAATTTTATTATTAAAGTTATTTATGGTGTAGGGTTTATCAGGATAACCGGCAGGCTGAATATCTTGAATTAAGGAGGCATTACTACCATCGTATTTCCAAAGTTCATCGCCATTAATTCCATCATCTGCAACAAAAATTAAATCGTTGTTAAGGGCAATCAAAGATGATGGGTTGCTGCTGCCCAAAGGATTAATATCGGCAGACAAAACAGTACTGCCTGCTGTGCCATCGGTTTCCCAAAGTTCAATATCAGCATTACCATCATCAGCAGCAAAATATAATTTACTACCAGCGGCCACAAAACCACTGCCATCACCGGGGTTGCTATCTCCAAAAGCATTGATGTCTTCAAACAGAATGGTATTTACATTTGTGCCATCGCTTTGCCACAGCTCCACTCCATTTGCTCCATCATCGGCACTAAAATAAAGGTTGCCGTTAAACGCTGTAATGTTTTTAGGATTACTGCTGGCTGCACCACTATTTATGTCCTTAACCAAGGTAGCTGAAATGCCCGGTACGTCCGCTTTCATCAACTCTGTACCATCTGTACCATTATCGGCACTAAAATACAATTCGTTATTGTACACAGTAAGGTAAGATGGATTAGAACTGCCTGCCCCCGGATTAATATCCATCTGCGTGAGGTTGCCATTTGCATAAACCCATAACTCCCGGCCGGCGGCAACTGAGCCTATGGCAGAAAAAAACAAGGAATCATCTTTAACCGTTAAGTTTTGGGGATTGCTGCTATCCGTCCCTGGAAAAACATCATGTTCAATAGTAGCACCGCTTGGAATATCAAATTCCAGCAGTTCTACACCGTTAGATGAACTATTTACTCGTCCTGTAAAAAAAAAGCTGTTATTAATAAGTACCATGTTCTGTGGATGAAATAAACCACCCGCTGCATAACGGATATAACCGGTAGCATCCATTTTAAAAATCTTGCTTTCCTGGCCTGTGCTTATTGCAGTATCGCCAATAAAAAAATAAACATTGCCGCCATACATTGTAAAATCACGGGGAAAAGAACCGTCGCCGTTGAAGTAGGAGAAAAGATCTCTTGTGAGCAATGTGCTTGCGGTGGTACCATTAGTTTTCCAAAGCTCTACACCTTGGTTACTTTCAGCCGGAAAATATAACTGGCTGTTATACAAGATACCCTTTTGTGCGTTGGAATGGGAGTTAGGGTCATCTGCAGTATTGGCATTAATATTTTTTACCAAAAGCGGTGTTTGTGCAATAGTAACGAAACTAACACATAGAGATAAGATGAAGAGGTTGAATTTTTTCATTTTTGCTGTTTTAATATGGAAAGCCAATTGACCTGATTCTTTTTTTAAGAGGCAATTATTATGATTAAAATAATAATACCAATTAATAAATAGTTTATCCTTATCATAATTGAATGTTTAAAAAGTTGAATTAATTTGAGCAGGGTTTTCAGAAGAATTGGAAAAATGAGCCGGTAATGTAAAAATGCTCAGATATAAAGCCTTATAAAATACTCAATTTGTAGTACCTGTTTGTTTAGCAAACATTAAATAAATACTTTTAATTAAAAACTGTGCGTTTACTTTTCATCATAGCATTATTGCTTCCTTTTACAGTAAATGGACAAACAAGGCTTATTGATAGTTTGCGCAGGCAAATCAACACATCGGCAACTAATGAGGAAAAACTGGAAAATATTTTTGAATTAAGTGATCAGGGAATTAACCCTGACAGCATGTTGCCTTATATAATATTTGCAGAGAAAATTACTGCAGTATCAAAAAACCAGATTAATGCGGATAAGGCAGCTGCATGCAGGGCCACTTACTACACCCGCAAAAACCATATTGATAGTTCGCTGGCAATAGTTGATCGCCTTATAAATAAATACAGGAATGACGCCGAGCACAAAAGTATGTACCTCTCGTTTCTTTTTTTTAAAGCAAAAACTTTTGACCGTAGTAACCAATATACAAAGGCCATTATGCAATTGGCTGAAGTAATACAAGTTGCCGAAGAACAACGTGATACGCTGATACAGATTCAGGCTAAAACAGGTATTGGCTGGGTGCAGATGGAAATGGAACAATATAGGGAAGCGCTGCAATGGTTTTACAAAGCCATGAACACTTCATCTGATAAAAAATTTTATAAAAATTACGGTGCATTATACAGCAATATGGCATCGGCTTATAACGCTTTGGGCAAAGCAGACTCAGCCATTCGCTATATCAGCATTGGCATAAACGATGCACGGGAAAATGAAAATCTTTTATTCCTTGCTACATCGTTAAACATACAGGCAAAAATTTTTATTGACAATAAGATGCCCCGGCTGGCAGAGGGCCCTTTACATGAAGCGCTTGAAATAAGGAAACAATTAAACGATCCCTTTTATATTGTTTATGACATGAGTAGTTTAGCAAGCTACTATGCCGGCAATAATCAATCT
>JBBQPX010000309.1:0-4230 GCA_038216775.1 Chitinophagales bacterium | reverse complement strand
TTTTATTATCCGGAGTTTACCAATGAGTTACATTACGAGTGCGAAATAGTGCTGCGTGTTTGCAAAAACGGTAAATATGTGCAGGCTAAGCATGCAGCTAACTACTATGATGCAATAACCGTAGGTATCGATTTTACCGCAAGGGATATACAAGACGAATTAAAAAAGAAGGGATTGCCTTGGGAAAAAGCAAAAGCTTTTGATAACTCTGCTGTTGTGGGGAAATTTATAGTGCTTACGCCCACATTTAACCGTAAGAGTATTAATTTTTCATTATTAAAAAATGGAGAAAAGGTGCAGGAGGCTAATACCGAGCAAATGATTTTTAGCATTGATAGAATTGTAGAGAATATTTCAAATTACTTTTCACTAAATATTGGCGATCTTATTTTTACTGGCACTCCTTCCGGAGTAGGAGAATGTGTAACTGGCGATGTTTTGGAAGGCTTTATTGAGAACCAAAGTATGTTTACCGTAGAAGTTAAATAATCAAATTACCATAAGTTTTTTGAATCGCCCTTTAACTAAATGGGCGATTTTTCTATCTATATGCCATTAAATAGTTTAAAACAATAAACAATCGGCCTAATATCATCTAATATTTGTTGAAGCCTCTTGGACTATCTCAAATAAAGATGATATTATTTATACCTTTGCCCCTCGTTATTTTATACTCAACAGTTTACTATATTAAATGATTGATACAGATATTTTATTAAAGGCTTACAGGCTAATGTGTACGGCTAAAGAAATGGCTGATATTTATGAGAGTAACCGACAGGTTTGCAAATATGTACACTCAACCAGCCGTGGCCACGAAGCTATACAACTGGCTACAGCTTTTCAATTGCTGACCTGCGATTATGTAAGTCCATATTATCGTGACGAAAGCATATTGTTAGGGCTTGGTTTTTCGCCCTACGAATTAATGCTGCAATTGCTTGCCAAAGGCACTGATATTTTTACAGGCGGCAGAGAGTATTATGCACATCCAAATTATAAGGGCGATGATAAGCCTGGCATCATACACCAAAGCAGTGCTACAGGTATGCAGGCAATACCCACCACAGGTGTTGCACAAGGCATAAAATTTCTGGAAAATCTTAACAACAGCAAACTGACAACAGATATCGGTAGTGAGTCGTCAGTTGTAAATCATCCTGTTGTTATTTGTTCACTTGGCGATGCATCTGTTACCGAAGGCGAGGTTAGCGAAGCTTTTCAGTTTGCGGCATTACATCAATTACCAATTATTTATTTGGTTCAGGATAATGGTTGGGGTATAAGTGTAACATCAGATGAAGCCAGAACAACAGATGCCAACGAAATGGTAAAAGGCTTTAAAGGAATAAAAAGAATCAGTATTGATGGAAGTGATTTTTTACAGAGTTACGATGTAATGAAAAATGTGGTGGATGAAGTAAGAAGAGAGCGCCATCCTTTTTTAGTACATGCTAGAGTGCCGCTGCTTGGGCATCACACCAGTGGCGTACGTAAAGAATTTTACAGAACAGAAGAAGATCTTGCCAAACATTATAAAGATGATCCAGGGCCAAAACTTCGAAATAAATTATTGGAAACAGGCGTTGAAGAACAGACTTTAGTTGATATAGAAAAAGAAGCAGCGTCGGCTGTTGCTAGTCATTTTCAGCTGGCTGTGGCCGCACCGGAACCAGACCCAGCAACCGTTGCCGAACATATTTTTGTGGCAACGCCGGTAACTGTGGAGGCGGGCGATAGAGCGCCATCAAACAAAGAAAAAGTATTGATGGTTGATGCCGCACTTTTTGCCATAAGGGAAATTATGGAAGATTATCCTGAAGCACTTTTATATGGGCAGGATGTAGGCCGTAGGCTGGGCGGCGTTTTTAGAGAAGCTGCAACATTGGCAGAACAGTTTGGCGATCATCGGGTTTTTAACACAGCTATTCAGGAGGCATACATTATTGGATCTACAGTTGGCATGTGTGCGGTTGGTTTAAAACCAATTGTTGAAGTGCAGTTTGCCGATTATATATATCCAGGATTGAACCAACTGGTAACCGAAATTTCAAAAAGTTGTTATTTAAGCTGCGGCAAATTTCCAATTCAAACTTTAATAAGAGTGCCTATTGGTGCCTATGGCGGCGGTGGACCTTACCACAGCGGTTCAATTGAAAGTACGTTGCTTACCATAAAAGGAATTAAGATTGTTTACCCGAGTAATGCCGCTGATATGAAAGGGCTTTTAAAGGCTGCTTTTTTAGATCCCAACCCTGTTGTAATGCTGGAGCATAAAGGTTTGTACTGGAGTAAAGTGCCTGGCACCGAGGAAGCAAAAAATACAGAGCCTTCAAGAGATTATATCATTCCTTTAGGAAAGGGTAATATTGTTTTACAGGCTGATGAAGATTATGTGGAGAGCGGCGAAACTTGCTGTGTAATTACCTACGGTATGGGCGTTTATTGGGCAAAAGCGGCAGCAAAAAACTTTGCAGGCAGGGTAGAGGTTGTGGATTTAAGAACTTTATTTCCTTTGGATGAAGATCTGATTTTTGCAACTGTAAAAAAACATGGTAAATGTTTAATACTTACCGAAGAGCAGCAAAATAATTCCTTCGCAGAAGCCTTGGCAGGAAGAATTTCAAAATCGTGCTTTAGATTTTTGGATGCACCTGTTGAAGTTTTAGGAGCCATGAATTTACCTGCTGTTCCAATGAATGTAATTCTTGAAAAAGCTATGTTGCCCAATGCGGAAAAAGTTTCTCAGCGTTTGGAAGAACTACTTTCAATTTAACTTGGCAGATTTTACCAAAA
This sequence comes from Chitinophagales bacterium, assembly GCA_038216775.1. Lineage (GTDB taxonomy): Bacteria > Bacteroidota > Bacteroidia > Chitinophagales > Chitinophagaceae > Ferruginibacter. The sequence goes on along the minus strand of JBBQPX010000309.1, from coordinate 1,434 downwards.
TCGCCTATATTTGCACCCCGAATAAAAAATATTTATTCGGGCAAATAAAAAAATAACCAAACGTCGGGGTAGCTCAGCTGGTTAGAGCATCGGATTCATAACCCGAAGGTCGGCAGTTCAAGTCTGCTCCCCGATACAGGACCGGAGTTTTCAATAAAATTTTGAAGATTCCGGTTTTTATTTGCCTCGCAAGTTGTTGATATTGAACACACTAATTCAATAAATTGATTTGTTTTTTTGGTTAGATATTGATGATTTTGACCATCGTAAAAAATTCCATCTGGAAACAATGTTTTGTGCAGCGCCCTCTTACCCTCCAAATCGCTGGAACCCCATATTTTATTGAGATTATCGAGTTTTTTTAACGCTTTTGACAACAGATTTTCAAGGTTAGATATTCTTACGCTTCCGCTGTTGAGTTCTTTATTGATTTCGAACATCTGTGCCTGTAGATGTTGATGCGTAAGGTCATAAGTTTCTTTATCAATTTGCCCTAGTCCAAACCTTATTTTTAATTGTTTCTCCTGGCTTTGAAGAGCCGACAATTGTTTTTCAAGTTGGAGTTCGCTAGCCTCATTTCCATCATTATAATTATTAAAAAGTTTTATGAGTTGTAATTTAATAAGTGGAAATATTTCGGATGGTATCTGATATTGCTGAAGAAATTCGAAAAATAATAGTTCAGCACTTTTCCCTTTCGATCGTAGAGTTGTATGAGCATTTAAACTAACACCGTTGCATTTTAAGCACCTGTAATAATGAAGATCTTTTTGATTATTTTTATAACCCACCATGTAACATTCGCAATTATAACAGCGCAACAATCTGGTTAAAGGTCTTTCTTCTACATCTTTTTTGTGTTGATAACCTGAAGGGTTATTTTCTAATAGTTGCTGCACTTTTTTATAATCGTCAATTGAAACAATAGGTTTCCAATTTCCTTTAACAGGTACTTCAACTAACTTGTTAGTATTAACACCACAGTAGAATGGGTTCCTCCACATAGCACTTATTTTTTTTGCATTAATTGTAATGCCCCTGTTTGCCAGCTTACCTATTATTTGCACATCACTGAATAAACCGGATAACTTCCACTGCCATGCTTCCTTTAATACAAGTCCGGTATCATTAATCTTTATCTCTTGCTTTTGACTTAAAAATTTTCCATTTCTAACTCTAGGACCATAATGGTCATAACCCAATGGAGCTCGTGAAAACCAGTTACCTGCGTTAACAAATGCCCGCATACTTGGAATGATGATTTCCTTCCTTTCCATATTTTCTTTGAATGCATGGAAAAGGCTTTCCCAAATAGCCGCCTTTCCTCTTTCGGTAGTTGTATTTAATCCGGTATTTACTTCGATTAAATGAACTTTTAATTCATCAACGAGATAACTTACTAACCCAATTGCATTGCCGCCTGACCTGGAGAAT
>JBBQPX010000308.1:0-4254 GCA_038216775.1 Chitinophagales bacterium | reverse complement strand
CCTTTATCAGTCATCACAACAATTACACTTTATGTTTCAAGAGGCTATAGAAAAGGTTTTGCAATTTACAAGACCAATGCATACAATTTCAAGAACTTACGGCGGAATGGTTTTACCAGGCAGCTCTACTTTCTTTTTTGTAAATGATAGTGGCGTGGCCATTACCTGCAAACATGTTATGGACCTTATACCAGCTGCTGAAAATGTCAATCAGCAATTTAACAAGTATAAAGCGGAGGTTGCCAATATCGTTAACGATGGTAAATACAAAAAACATATTCAGGGCCTGCAGCTAAAATATAAATACCTGCCCGAAACTACCGTGCAACTAAAAAATAATTTTTTAAACTGTTTTGATACCATCAGTGAAATCACCTGCCACGCACACCCAACTTTGGACTTAGCTATTCTGGAATTTAAAGGTTTCAATAAAATTTTTTACAACGGACATGCAAGTTTTTTAAAAGATGGCAGTAAAATAAAACAAGGCAAATCGCTTGCCCGCATTGGGTTTCCGTTTCCGGAGTTTAATAATTTCAAACATAATCCACAAACTGATGATATTGAGTGGACAAATACAGGCAATCCAAATTCACCTTCTTTTCCAATTGATGGTATTGTAACCCGTTTTGTAGCAACGCAGCCTAATAGCGGCATTACAGGTATTGAAATGAGCACGCCCGGTTTACGCGGACAAAGCGGTGGACCATTGTTTGATACCAACGGAACTGTGTATGGCATGCAGCATGCAACCAACCATTTACACCTTGGTTTTGATATGAAGGATTTTGAAATCATCAACAACGGAAAGAAAAATAAAATTTCTAACAATCCATTTTTACACGTTGGGATTTGCGTGCATGTGGACAGGATAAAAGAGTTTTTGAGAGAGAAAAATATTGCCTTTACTGAAACTGATTAGTTTTGGTTAAGCGCCTCGTCTGCGGTTGGCAACATAAACACCGGCTAAAATAAGTAACAGGCAGGCAAATTGTTTCCACCCTACTTCTTCGCCATAAATTATGCCCCAAAAATTTGCAATAATGGGTATGCCATAAGTAACCATCGATGCAAAAACAGCGCCAGCGCTTTTTACCAGTTTGTAAAAAATAATTGATGCTATAGCTGTTCCCAAAATGCCGAGTAATGCGGCTTGCCCAGTTGAATAAAGTACATCCGAACTTGTTAGTGGCAAACTAAAATAACCTGTTACAATAAGCACCAGCAAAGCGGGTATAGCATTAAGCGTTAATGCAACTGCAGCAATTTGCAAAGAGCCTATATTAAGCAAATGTTTATAAACCATATTTACATTAATACCGTAGCAAATTGTGGCCAGCACAACAAACAACACATAAACCAGGTTCTGGCTTTCCTGCATGTTACTCTTACTTATTAATAACAAAACGCTACCGGTGAGGGCGATAATAATTCCTAGTATTTTATTGTCCGCAGGTTTTGTATTAAAAAACAAAACCCCTGTTATTATTACAAAAATGGGAGTTAATGAGTTTAGCGTACCAGCAAGTGCGCCATCAATACTTGTTTCGGCAATGCAGAATAAATAAGCAGGCAGTAAACTTCCTAAAACTCCCGACATAAAAATGATGAACAGCTTATTCTTCGGGATTTTTTTGAAACATTTAATGGCTGAAGGCAGTAAAACGATACCTGAAAAAACAATACGTAAAGAAGCTACCTGAAATGCGGATAGGAAGAGCAATCCTTCCTTCATCATAATAAAGCTACTGCCCCAGATGAGCGATAGAATGATGAAGATAAACCAATTTAAAAATCCTTTGTTCACAGTTTTATTAGTTGCCGCAAAGTTGCTTCTTTTAAACAAATAAATACAATTCTGTTTGCGGTTGCTTAATAAGTATTTTGAATAATGTTTTGAAATACCAATTCAATTATATTATTTTTACCACACCTCACCCTCAATAAACAAATTATTTAAACCAAAAAACTTAACACATGGGATTTATCAAAGAATTTAAAGAGTTTGCAATGAAAGGCAGCCTTGTTGACATTGCCGTTGCTTTTGTAATGGGTGGCGCCTTTGGCAAAGTTATTTCATCTTTTACCGACGGTATTGTTTCGCCATTAATTGGCATGATTGGCGGTGCCGATTTAACCAAAAACATGATCGAGCTGAAACCTGCAGTTTTGGATGCCACAGGTAAGGTTATAACAGAAGCGGTTAATTTAAAATGGGGCGATTTTGCAACTGCCATTATTAACTTCATCATTGTTGCGTTTGTAATGTTCCTGGTAATTAAAGGAATAAATAAGATGAAGAAAAAAGAAGAAGAAGCACCGGCGGCAGGTCCTTCATCTACCGATGTATTATTAATGGAAATAAGAGATTCTTTAAAAAAATAATTCTCTTCCATACAACCAAATCATTAAAAATGCAGTCTTAAGGCTGCATTTTTAATTAAACAAAAACAACTAACTATGAAAAAGATTTCATTAGTAATTATTGCCACGCTGGCAATCAGTGTTTCCTTATCTGCGCAGGATAAAACTGTACAGGATTTAAAAAAGGAGGCAAACAAATCAATAACCAAAGACCCAAAAGATACAACTACAAAAACCTGGAAGTTTGGTGGCCTTTTTAATTTAAATGTAAACCAAGGCACATTAAGCAATTGGAGTGCCGGTGGCGATAAATTCTCATTTTCTTTAAATTCTTATTTAAATGTTTTTGCGTTTTATAAAAAAGGTAAAAACTCCTGGGATAATAATCTGGACCTGGCTTATGGTATAGTAAACACTACCAGCTTAGGTTCCCGCAAGGCTGGGGACAGAATTGATTTGCTATCAAAGTACGGTTATGCGATTTCGCCAAAATGGAATGTGGCGGCTTTATTTAATTTACGTACGCAGTTCACAAATGGCTATGCTTATGCAAAAACAGCAGCAAATGTTGATACTAATTATGTAATTTCTAAAACCTTTGCTCCTGCATATGTATTGCTGTCGCTCGGTTTCGATTATAAGCCAAGAGAAAATTTCTCCTTATTTATTTCGCCATTAACTGAAAGATGGGTAGTGGTAACAGACAACGTACTAGGGCCAAAGTATGGCCTGCTGCCCGGAAAAAAATCAAAAAATGAATTAGGCGCTTTTGTTTCTGCCAATTATACGGCTAAGCTGGGTTCTAATTTTGTGTATAAATCTAAGTTGGATTTATTTTCAAACTACAAACAAAATCCGCAAAATATTGATATGTTTTGGACCAATTCCTTAACTGCCAAACTAACGAAATACATAAACTTTTCGTTTAACCTGGATATGATTTATGATGATGATACACAAAACGTAGACCCCGCAAAAGGCCCGGCACCACAGTGGCTGCAGCTTATGGGTATTGGGTTTGCCTATAATTTTAATAAAAAATAATTTGTTAATATTTGTTTAACAGGCCTGCAATATTAAGTTGCATGCCTGTTTATTTTTTAATACTATTAACATTGACTTACTGGTATTTTTTTATTTTTGCTGGATGATAAAAACCCTGCTAGCTTTTCTTTTATCAGCAACTGCAGCCTTGCATTCGTTTGCACAGGAATTAAATGTAAAAGAGTTTCAAAAAGTTGCATTCAGAGATTTGAAGCCTTTGGAAAAAGATGGCTGGAAAAAAGCTGGAACTTTTATAATAAATATTAATCAAGGCGCTTTAAGAAACTGGGCTGGTGGTGGCGAGCAAAATACACTCGGTGTTACAACCTTACTCAATTACAATATAAATCATAAAAAAGGAAGAATAACCTGGAGTAATTATTTTGATATTGCACTGGGGTTTCAAAATGCAAGTAGTTTTGGCAGGTTTAGAAAAGTTGATGATCGCATAGATATTACGAGTAAAGTTGGTTACGAGTTTACTAAGAAATTCTTTACCGCATTTTTAGTGAATTTTAATTCGCAGGCTTTGGTTGGCTACAATTATACTGATACAGTTAACATCAAAATATCTAACATTTTAACTCCCGGTAAAATATTAATTTCCGCCGGTATTGATTTCAGGCCCGATAAAACCTTTTCTCTGTTTATTTCTCCCGTAACAACCCGGTTTATATTTAAACGTGATGGGGATTTTTATTTTCAGGATAAATTTGGCGTACAGCCTTATCATAAAGCATACACTGAAGTTGGCGCATTTGCAACTGCTAAATACGCAAAAAAAATAAATACCTGGGCGGCATATACCGGCAGACTGGATCTCTTCAGCAATTATAAAAGGGAACC
>JBBQPX010000307.1:0-4267 GCA_038216775.1 Chitinophagales bacterium | reverse complement strand
GTTTGGATGGAGTACTGTTCTGTTTACCAAGAAAATTTTAGAGCCTGTAAAGAGTCAATATAATATTTACATTATCGGTATAGGTTTGGGTACATTGGCAGGTAATTGTGTTTTTATTTTTGGAGGCAAATGGCTGGTACAAAGAATCGCCAACAGTCAGCAATATATAAATTGGGTAATAGGCGGCATTTTCGCTATAACAGCGCTGGTGCAGGCTATTAAAATGATTAGGCAAAAAGATGCAATTCATAAATTTACCCATGCTGATGAAAATGCTCCTGTTAATCAACAATAAATAATTTGCACCCGGCAACCGATTTGCTGCTATGTGCTTCGCAATTATCACCTACATGATAAGACATACCCGCTGATAATAAAAATTCTCTTCCATCTTTTAGTGTTGTTATCATTTCCCCATCAACACAAAAAATAATATGCCCTTTGCTGCACCAATGGTCGGCTACATAATTTGCTGAGTATTCAACCATACGTACTCTGATATCGCCCATGGGGAAAATTTTCCAGGTTGCTTTGCCGGTAATGCCTGTGTGTTCTTCGGCTTCTATAGTTGCCCAGTCAACAGTTTCAAAAGGGAAAGGCTTTAGTTCCATAATAGATTCACTTTAATTGTAAAATATTCAATTTTTAAGGTAATATAAAAAATATCTTAATTAACTAAATAAATTAGTATTTTCGATGTCTCATGAATTATGCAATTGTAGATATTGAAACAACAGGTGGCCATGCGTTAGCAAATGGCATTACCGAAATTTCGGTATTTGTTTATGATGGCAACCGCGTTATAAAACATTTTGAAACGCTGATAAATCCGCAGCAAAATATTCCAGGTTTTATAACATCCCTTACTGGTATTGATAATGCCATGGTGCAAGATGCGCCAACCTTTGATGAAATTGCAGATACTTTATTTGAAATATTGAACGAAAATATTTTTGTAGCGCATAATGTAAATTTCGATTATTCTTTTGTAAAGCACCAGCTTAAACAATCGGGTTACGATTTAACCGCAAAAAAATTATGTACGGTGCGTTTGGGAAGAAAGGTGTTTCCGGGTTTACCATCTTACAGCCTCGGTAATCTTTGTCGCTCTTTAAAAATACCGATTGAAAACAGACATAGGGCAGGGGGCGATGCAAAAGCGACAGTAAAATTATTTGAATTTATGCTGGCAAACGGCGCACAAACGCATATTGATGTAATGCTGAAACGTAGCTCTGCAGAGCACTGGCTGCCGTTGAATTTGGATAAAGCTGTGATTGATAAACTTCCAACTAAGCCTGGAGTATATTATTTTCATAACAATAAAGACAAGGTTATTTATGTAGGTAAAGCCATCAACTTAAAGAAAAGAGTAAGCAGCCATTTTACACATAACGACCCTGATTCCAAACGGCAGCATTTTATCCGCAATATTTATAAAGTAAGTTACAGGCAGTGTGCTACCGAACTTGAAGCCATTGTATTAGAAAGTACAGAAATAAAAAGATTGTGGCCACGACATAACAAAAGCCAGAAGCAGCCAACAATAAAATATGCGCTGTATTCTTTTGAAGATAATCTCGGTTATATCCGCTTGGGAATTGATAAAAAGAAAAAGAACCTGCCGCATTTGTACAATTTTAATTTACTGCACGAAGGTTTGGTGCTGTTAAAAAATATGGTTGATGAATTTGAGTTAAACGCAAGGCTTTGTTTTATGGATAAAACACCCTTTGCCAGCAACGAGAAAGAGGAACTTGAACCGCCGGTTGTTTATAATCTAAAAATTAAAAAAGCTTTGGATTCGTTATCGTTGAGTTTACCCACTTTTGCTTTGGTTGATGAAGGATTGAAGGAGGAAGAGAAATTATGCCTTTTGATTGAGCGTGGCAGTTTTTGGGGCATGGGGTATTTACCTAAATCATTTTCTATTGCTGATAAAGACGCTTTGAAGAATCTTTTAAATCCTTATGCTGATAATGATTATATCCGCAATAATATTTATGCTTACGCAGAAGCTAATCCACACAAAAAAATACAACTTGCCGGATAATGGGATGTGTTTAAATTTATAGCGAGCATAAAATACAGAAGCTGTCTCATCAGCTATGAAAATAATTGAATTTGATGCCTGTGTTCCACTTTAGGCTCGCCCGGATAAAAATCCCTTTTGGACGGGGGATTGGGGTTATATTTGCACCCAATAAATTCCATATTGCAACAGGGACTATATAATTTAAAGATTCAGAAAAGGATAGCGGCAATTTCCATACTGCTGCTGATAACTAAAGCTATTGCCTGGTACATAACAGGCTCTGTGGCTATTTTAACTGATGCGTTTGAAAGTATAGTTAATGTAGTTGCCGGATTAATTGGTGTTTACAGTTTGTTTATTTCCGCAAAACCAAAAGACGAAGACCACCCATACGGTCACGGTAAGGCTGAATTTCTTTCTGCCGCAGTTGAAGGCACTATGATAACGGTTGCGGGCGTACTTATTATTTTTGAAGCATTTAATAATCTCATTCATCCTCACGACATAAAGGAACTTGATTATGGTATTTTATTGGTAGCAGTTACGGGAGTTATTAATTATGTTGCCGGGGCGATATGTATTAAAACAGGTAAGAAAAATAATTCGCTGGCGCTGATATCAAGCGGAAAACATTTACAAACTGATACCTGGAGTACACTGGGGATTGTAGTTGGATTGATTTTGATTTTAATTACAAAACTCGTTTGGCTTGATAGTGCGATTGCCATTTTGTTTTCGCTGTTTATTATTTACACCGGCTATAAAATTATACGCAGTTCTATTGCTGGTATTATGGATGAGGCAGATACCAAACTACTGGAAAAAATGGTGCAAATGCTGAATGCAAACCGTAGAGAAAACTGGATTGATTTGCACAACCTTCGTATTATAAAATACGGCAGCACCATTCACCTTGATTGCCACTTAACTGTTCCCTGGTATTTAAATGTACATGAGGCTCATGATGAAATTGATGCGCTTTCTGCGCTTGTGAAAAAGGAATATGGGGAGTCGGTAGAGCTTTTTGTACACTCAGATGGTTGCCTGGATTTTTCGTGCAGAATTTGTACAAAGCAGGATTGCAATGTTCGGCAGCATCCTTTTGAAAAGAAAATTGAATGGACGATGGAGAATATTTCCAGCAATAGCAAGCACCATGTTTAGCTTTCAAATGTGCTGACTAGCTGATTTGCTGATTTTTTAAATTGTTAGCCATCTGATTCCAAGTACCCAACTTATTACCCGATTACTTAATTACCTCATTTTTAATGCCCATCAAATAATTTAGCAACTCCAAACGCAGCAGCAGCAGCAACAGCACCAATCAACATAACTTTTAATGCACCCAAAAATGGATTAACGCCAGTCATCTTACTTTTGAAAAATCCAAAAATAAAAAGGCATATTAAGGTAGCTACCACAGATACTTTTAATGCTTCCACAGAACTATCAATAAAAAAATAAGGACTTAATGGAATTATACCACCGGCAGCATAAGAGATGCCAATATTTAATGCACTTTTGGTTGCACGCTTTGGATCCGGCTTTTCTAAACCCAGTTCATACTTCATCATAAAATCAACCCAACGGTCTTTATCCTGCGAAATTTCTGCAGTGGCTTGCTCCTGTAAGGCCGGACTTAATCCGATGTTAGCAAAAAACTCTTTTGTTTCTTCAATTTCTTTGTGGCGAAGATTTTCCACTTCGTCGTATTCCCTTTTCAATTCGCTGCTGTAATGGTCCTGTTCTGTTTTACCAGCAAGATATCCACCTAAACCCATAGCAATACTACCTGCGGCAATTTCGGCAATACCTGCAATTACAATGATGCTGCTTTGGTCAACGGCACCGCTTAAACCCGCTGCCAGTGCAAAGGGAACGGTAAGGCCATCGCTCATGCCAATAACTACATCTCTTAAAAGTTCGCTGCTTTTTAAATGTTTTTCTGTGTGTGGGTCGTGGTGAAGGTGCGTATCCATTAAGTATTTATTTGAAAACTAAGTTACATTTTTAAAAGTTGTCAGGCCTCTACGAATACACCTCAATGTATTAGACTTCAGCAATACAAATCGTGTTCAAGGTTTAAAGCTATTACAGTGGCAAGACAACCACCATAATCGTTTGGCAATAGCCAAACATCTACAGTTGCTTTAAACTCTTCCCAATTATCCCCACACATTCCATCACCTACTCCTCTGTAATAACTAACAGTAACGCAAAACGTATCTTATC
>JBBQPX010000306.1:0-4281 GCA_038216775.1 Chitinophagales bacterium | reverse complement strand
AGGTATTAAGGTTGCCGGAAACTTTCTCCCGGAAAGTGTTTTGCATATCCAATGTAAGTTGATAAGCCACATCATTTTTTATAGCATCACAAACATCTTTGGCGTTGCCATCTAAAATTGTACGCAAATCTTTCATGCTGTATATCTTCGACTTACTAAAAACAGCAGCACTCGTTTTAGCATAATCACCATTATTTTCTTTCAGTAATGTTTTAAAATAAGGCGATACATATTCGCCTTTCTGGTCGGCAACATACATTTCCATTAAAACTTCCATCAGCTTTTTATCAACATCGGCATTGTAATCTTTGTAATCATCTTCCAGACTTTGTAACACTTTTTCTTTTGCAGCAACGTAACCGGCCTCGCCATTTTTCTCATAAGCATTTACAACAGCTTTTAACTGGTTTGCAAAACCGAATATTTCTATTTTAGATGATATCTCACTGTAATAATCACGGGCATAACCGTAGGGTTCAATATTGTCGTAGGCTTTTTTAAGTTTGTTTAGTAAATCCACGTAAGCCATGTTCAGCTCGGGTTTGCTCAATACAATTTTTTCAAAACTTGCTTCTAGTTCTTTTCTTTTTTCAATTGCATTGCTTTTTGTTAAGCCTAAAATTTCGCCCTGCCATTTCTTCCAGGCGTTTGCAATGTTTGCATATTTTTTTGCGTACTGAATAGATATTTCTTCATCCTTACGCATAAAACCATCGATAACATTTAGTGCTTTGGTGCGTATGGCAACTTTTGCCGGGTCGCTTATTTTTACAGTTTGCTCAATGGCGCTGCTATGCAAATATTCGTTGGTGCGGCCGGGAAAACCAAACACCATCGTAAAGTCTCCTTCCTTAACACCATCTAAAGAAATATTTAAAGAACGTTTTGGTTTGTAGGGAATATTATCAGGAGAATATGGAGCAGGCTTACCATTTTTATCCGCATAAATTCTAAACATAGAAAAATCGCCGGTATGCCTTGGCCATACCCAATTGTCAGTATCTTTTCCATAATTACCAATGGATGATGGCGGTGCCCCAACCAAACGTACATCTCTGTACGTTTCTGTAACAAACATGTAATATTTATTGGCTTCAAAAAATGGCCTGATTAAAATATCCTGATAGCTTTCTTTTTTTACAATGCCTTTTAGCCCGGCGATATTTTTATCGATAAGACTTTGTCTTTCTTTTTCTGTTAGTTTATCGTTAAGGCCACCGAGTACAGCTTTAGTTACATCTTCTATCCTGATGATAAAGGTTGCAAACAAGCCTTCGTTTGTAAGTTCCTGACCTTTATTGTAAGCCCAAAAACCGTTTTTAATATAATTGTTCTGGATAGATGAATGTGTTTGTATGGCATCAAATCCGCAGTGGTGATTTGTTAATAATAAGCCTTGGTCAGATATAACTTCGGCTGTACAAAAGCCACCAAAACTTACGATGGCATCTTTTAAACTTCCTTTGTTGATGTTGTAAATATCCGAGGCATTTATCTTCATGCCTAGTTTTTTCATTTCTTTTTCATTAAGTGTTTGCAGCAATTGTGGTAACCACATGCCTTCTTCGGCAAAGCCTTTAAAGAAAATAGAAAGACCGATAATAAATAGTAGTAAGTATTTTTTCATATATAATTGTTATGCTGACAAATTTAAGTAAATAAAAATGCTTTGCCATTTCTTTAATCATTGGCGTGTATTTTCTTTTTTGGTTCTCTAAACCACCGCCTTCAGAGTTTGCAACTGCAGACGGGGTTGGTAACAGTTTTTTATCTCTACAACATCATAACTCATTTTTAACCCTTTCTTAGCATCAATGGCGTTATTTTTGCTAAGTATCGCTAAATAAAAAACATGAAGAAAATTATATTATTATTTGCAGTTGCATTTGCGTCTTTTCAAACGGTATCGGCACAGGGTTTAAAAGGATTATTGAATAAAGTAAACCAGGCAGTTTCTCCAAACGGCGGCAGCAACCTTAGCAATGATGATATAATAAGTGGTTTAAAAGAAGCATTACGTGTAGGTACGGATAGCAGCACCAAACAATTAAGCAAACTCGATGGTTTTTTTGGTGATGCAGCTGTTAAAATATTAATGCCAGAAGAAGCTAAAAAAGCAGAAAGTACCTTACGTGGTTTAGGTTTGGGAAGCATGGTTGATAAAGCAATTCTTTCTATGAACCGAGCCGCAGAAGATGCTGCAAGCGGCGTGGGAAATATTTTTTGGACGGCGATTAAAGGTATGAGTATTACAGATGGTTTAAAAATATTACGCGGTGGCGATTTTGCTGCAACTGATTATTTAAAATCAGTAACCACCAGAGAACTTACCGAAAAATTCAGGCCGGTTATTGAGGCTTCACTTGTAAAAGTAGATGCTACAAAATATTGGAAAGATGTGTTCACTAAATACAACATGTTTTCTGCAAACAAAGTAAATCCAGACCTTACGGCTTACGTTACCGAAAGAGCTTTAAGCGGGTTGTTTTACAACATCAGTTTAGAAGAACAAAAAATACGTAAAGACCCGGCAGCGCAGGTTACGGATATTTTGAAGAAAGTGTTTGCTAAGTAATTACATCTGGTAATTTCTCTACAAACGGTATTGCAATAAATTGGTATAGCTGTATATTCACAGTCCAAAACCAATTGCAATGAAATCTCTTTTTATTTTCCTTCAGTTTTTATTGATGTCTTTTTTATTATCTGCACAGGATAATAATGCCTATTTTCTTTCCAATCCATGCCTTACGCCCGAAGGGCAAACGGTTATTTTTAGTTTTGAAGGCGACTTGTGGAAAGCCAATGTAAATAACGGTCAAGCAAGCAGGCTAACGGCCATGGAAGGTTACGAAACCAGTCCCAGGGTTTCCCCTGATGGTAAATGGATTGCATTCAGTGGACGACAATTGGGCAATGCAGATGTTTTTGTAATGCCGGTTAATGGCGGAGAAATTAAGCAATTAACTTTTCATAGTGCAGAAGATGAAGTGAACAGTTGGAGCTGGGATTCTAAAACAATTTATTTTCAAAGCAACAGAGATAGCAGAACATCAGGTTATAAAGTAAGCATGAATGGCGGTACGCCGCAGCGGGTGTTTGGCGATTATTTTTTTCTGTACGATCATAACCTGGTGGAAAATCCGACAACAGGCGAAATATTTTTTAATGATACCTGGGAAAGCTCAAACCAAGCGCAGCGAAAAAGATATAAAGGCCCATTTAATCCGGACATACAATCGTACAACCTCAAAACAAAACAGTATAAAAAATACACAAACTGGATAGGGAAGGATTTTGGCGCAACCATTGACAGAAGTGGAAATATTTATTTTATTTCTGACGAAGCAAATGGCGAATACAATCTTTACAGTTTGGTGGGTGATAATAAAACAGGGCTCACAAAATTCAGCACATCCATAAAAACGCCACAGGTAAATGCCAACGGCGGTAAAATTGTTTTTGAAAAAGATTATCAATTGTGGCTATATGATGTGGCTTCAAAAAAAGCTGAAAAACTAAATATCAATATCATTAGAAACAGTGATCTGCCAAAGGAAAAAGATTACGATGTAAAAGGAAAAATATCAAATTTCGATATATCGCCCGATGGCAAAAAAATGGCTTTTACAAGCCGGGGCGAAATTTTTGTGAGCGATGTGGAAGGTAAGTTTGTGCAACAGATAATTAAAGGTTCCGCTGAAAGAGCAATTGAAGTTAAATGGCTTAGCGATAATAGAACGCTGCTGTTTAATGAAACACAAAATGGTTACTTAAACTGGTTTACAATTTCTGCAGATGGCAGCGGAGGATTAAAGCAAATTACCAGCGATAAGAAAGATAATCGTGCCATCTCCCTTAATAAAAAAAGAACGCAGGCTGTGTACTTTTGCGGCCGCGATGAAGTGCGCATGCTTAACCTGAAAACCATGCAGCAGCAACTACTTGTTAAGGATGAAATTTGGGGATTTAATAATTCGCAACCTATGTTTTCTCCTGATGAACAATATATTTCTTTTAATGCCTTCCGTGGTTTTGAGAAGGATATTATGCTGTACAATCTCCAAACTAAAAAGACATTCAATCTTACCAATACCGGCGTTTCAGAATCTGACCCCATGTGGTCAGGAGATGGTAAGTATCTTTATTTTTCTTCAGCAAGATTAAAACCGTCGTTCCCATTTGGTTCACAAAATCCAAGTATCTGGCGCTTGCCTTTAGAAAATATTGATGAGCCATTTCGATCTGATAAATTCACAGATTTATTTAAGGAGAAGGATA
>JBBQPX010000305.1:0-4286 GCA_038216775.1 Chitinophagales bacterium | reverse complement strand
CATAGGTATTGCACAACAACATCAGAAGAAAATATTTGACCGCTTTTACCGCATAACAGATGGCGATTTGCATATAACAAAAGGCTTTGGATTAGGATTGAGTTTTGTAAAAAAAGTGATTGACACGCATAATGGAAAAATTGAAGTGAAAAGTGAACTCGGAAAAGGCAGCACATTTATCATAAAATTACCCAGTAACTAAACTAAAATATATGTCAAAAGGAAAAGTTTTATTAGCCGAAGATGATTTGTCGCTTGGTTTTGTAATTAAAGATTCACTGCAGGATATTGGATTTGAAGTAACCCATTGCCCGGATGGAGAGGTAGCTTGGCAGCAATTTCAGAAAAAAGAATTTGACATATGTTTACTCGATATAAATATGCCCGTAAGAGATGGTTTTTCACTTGCAAAAAAAATACGGCAACAAAGTGATGTTGTGCCCATCATTTTTTTAACTGCAAAGAGTTTACAGGAAGATAAAGTGAAGGGATTTCAATCGGGTGCAGATGATTATATAACCAAGCCGTTTAGTATTGAAGAACTTATTTTAAGAATGGAAGTTTTTTTAAGACGCACCAAAAAACTTCAGGCCGATACTGAAGAGATATATAACATTGGGAAATTAAAATTTGTAGTTAACGAACTTAAAATATACAATGGCAAAGAAGAAATAACACTCACCCAAAAAGAATCGGACCTGTTGCGCTTTTTTGCACAACACGAAAACAAGGTTTTAAAACGTGAAGAAGTATTGCTTAACGTTTGGGGTAAAGATGATTATTTTTTAGGCCGAAGTATGGATGTATTTATAACAAAACTGCGTAAACATTTTAAAGCCGATCCGGATATTGTACTGGAAACCATTCATGGCGTAGGTTTCAGGCTGCAGGTAAAATAAACTAAAGGTTAGCAAGTATTCGTTCCTTAACAATTTTTAGTTCTTCCTGATTGGTTTTAAATTTCACCTTGGTGAAATTTATATCGTTTGCTGAATTTATTGGCATAAGATGCATGTGTGCGTGTGGCACCTCAAGCCCAACAACGCTTATGCCGCAGCGATTACAATTAAAAGTTTTTTCAATGGCATGTGCTATAGGTTTTGCAAACAGCAGCATTTCCGCCAGGTAACTATCAGGCACATCAAAAAATTTATCCACTTCAATTTTGGGTATAACAAGCACATGGCCCTCTACCAAAGGTTCAATATCCAAAAAAGCAAAAAATTTTTCGCTTTCTGCAATTTTATGGCAAGGAATTTCCCCTTTTATAATTTTTGTAAAGATGGTCATGGTATTTTTTTATAAAGATAATGACATCTTGATTTACTCAAAGGCCGCCTTGGAGGATTATGAGTAAATGTTTGATGGAATTATACCGATTGCTATAATTTTAAAAATCAGAAAGCAATATATAACTCTCCGCATATTACAAGCAGTGGCAACTTTTAAATCACAACTTCAAAATACAATTGATTTAATAATTAGTTTCAGGGGATTGTTTTCATCTGAATTGCTCCGCCCTTTAGGGCGGTGAACAAAGTTTAGTTGTAATTCGGGCTTTAGCCCATTAATTTATTTGTGGGCTAAAGCCACTCCAAATTTTGCTTCTATCCTGCCCTGAAGGGCAGGGCAATTCATAATACAGATCGCAATAATTTTAAAAACATCAAAAATATATGCATTTAAGGAATTTAAAATAAGTCGAAATTTTTCGAAACTTCAATTGCTTGAAAACAAACGGCTTAGTAGAGAGTTATAGAGATAGAAAGATATCTACCTAAACTCTATGTTACATCGATATAAGGCACAAAAAAACCCGCTCAAATACGAACGGGTTAAAACTTATTTATAGCAATTAAAGATCAATTTTGTTTACTTTAAATTTCAAAACACCAGCCGGTACATTCACCTCTACTACATCGCCAATAACTTTTCCCAGCAAAGAATTACCTATTGGAGAAGTTACAGAAATTTTACCCTCTTTCAGGTTCGCTTCATTTTCCGAAACAATCTTATAAGTAACTTGCTTTTTAGTACCCATATTTGTTAATGTTACTTTGGTAAGTATGGAAACTTTGCTGGTATCAATATTACTTTCGTCCAAAATGCGGGCATTTGAAATAACTCCTTCAAGATGCTTTATTTTAGCCTCCAGCATACCTTGTGCTTCTTTGGCAGCATCGTATTCGGCATTTTCTTTTAAATCACCTTTTTCTCTTGCTTCAGCAATCGCATAACTCGCCGCAGGCCTGTCAACGCCTTTCATATGCTGCAACTCATCCTTTAATCTTTCAAATGTTTCCGCTGTTACATAGTTAGTTGCATTCATAATCTTCAGTTTAAACTATAAAAAAAATACAACGCCTCAGGTAGCCTAAGGCGTTGCATGTTCTACAAAAATACTAAAAAAATTAAATTTTCAGCTTTTCTAAAATAACCGCACTCATTTTATAGAAAGACTCGTTAGAATAGCCTGCAATATGAGGTGTTAGTATTACATTTGGCTGTTCAGTCAAATAGGCGAGTTCTTCCTTTTGCGTATCCGAAAGGTTATTAATTTGCTCATTTTCCAGTACATCCAAGGCAGCACCAGCTATAGTAGTCGCTTTTAATGCATCAATTAAAGCTGCTGTGTGCACAATACTTCCTCTTGATGTATTGATGATGAATGGCTTTCCCTCAAGCATGTTAAAAAAATGCTCATCGGCCATATATTTTGTTTCATCATTTAGTGGCACATGAAAACTGATTACATCTGCATAGCGTGCAATCTGTTCCAGGTTAGCCTCTTTAATGTAGCCTTCGCTAAAGCCATATTTAAACCTGTCGTAAGCCAAAACTGTTACTCCAAAAGAAGATAGCAATTTTGCAAAAGTACTGCCCGTGTTTCCATAGCCAATAATACCAATTGTTTTACCCGATATTTCTGTACCTCTATTTTCATCACGAATCCATTTACCTGCTTTAACTTCCGCAAAGCTGCTGGTAATTTTATTTGTAAGGTTTAGCAACAGGCCCAAAGCGTGTTCTGCCACGGCATTACGGTTTCCTTCGGGGCTGCTCACACATTTAATGCCTTTAGACTCTGCATAGGCAACATCAATTAATTCCATACCGCTGCCAAGTCTGCCAATCCACTTTAAGTTAGCAGCTTTATCCAAAATTAATTTATCAATTTTTATTTTTGTTGTTATTACAAGGCCTTCAGCTTGCCCTATAACTGCAGCGAGTTCCTCATACTTTATGCCTGGAAGATACATCACTGTATAACCTTTGCTTTGCAAGGATTCAATTAAAAAGCTATGCGCTTTCGCTGTAATAATAACTATTTTGTCAGTACTCATTTTGAAGCAATCATACTAATTTCAACATTAACATTTTTTGGCAAGCCTTTTACAGCAATGGTTTCTCTTGCAGGATAATCTGAAGCAAAAAAACTGCCATAAACTTCATTTACTTGTGTAAATAAAGCCATATCACTTAAAAAAATGCTTGTTTTAGCTACATGGCTAAAATCCATACCAGCCTCGGTTAATATAGCTTGCAGGTTATTCATAACCTGCGTGGTTTCTGTTGCAATATCCGCATCATTTAAATCAGCAGTGCCAGGTACTAAGGCTATCTGACCCGAAATAAAAAGCATATTGTCGCTCATTACTGCTTGATTGTATGGCCCGATGGGTGCTGGAGCATTCTCTGTTCTGATTATTTTTTTCATTTTTATTTTTTTATTCTGTCAATTGCAAATATATCTTTTCTCAACAACCTATTTTTGCAAAAAAATAAGTATGCAGATTGTAGTAGCAGCAACAGATGCCCAATGGAAGGAACTAACCTTATTTAAACCTGGCATTAACTGCAAGCGGGTTAGTAATGCAGCTTTGTTTATTGAACATGGCGAGGCGGATATTTTTTTAAGTTTGATAAATAATACAATTTTACCCGAATTTGAATCTTTACAAAAACCGGTTTTAATAAATTCTGTTATTCAAACGCTATCTGAATTACATACACCGGCTAATGTTTACCGTATTAACGGATGGCCAGGGTTTTTAAACAGAAGCAGCTGGGAAATTGCAGGACATGTAAACGAGGCTCTTGAGGCTGCTTTTGCCAATTTAGAAATAGATATGCACCCTGTAAAAGATGAGCCCGGATTAATTACGGCAAGAGTAATCGCAATGATTATTAATGAAGCTTATTTTGCGGTAGAGCAGGGAGTTAGCAGCAAGGCCGAAATTGATACAGCAATGAAACTAGGTACCAACTATCCATACGGACCTTTT
>JBBQPX010000304.1:0-4293 GCA_038216775.1 Chitinophagales bacterium | reverse complement strand
GGTTTTCCCCATTAATAAAAAAATATGGACAAGCAGTTATACTATTTACACAACCGGGCTTGCCTTGCTGGTTTTATCGTTGATGATTTACTTGTTGGATTTTAAAAACAAAAAAGGTATCTGGAGCCGCTTTTTCGATGTATTCGGTAAAAATGCGTTATTTATTTTTGCTATGAGTGCTTTAATACCTAAAACACTTTGGCTTATTCGTATCTCTAACGGAGTAAACACAAATGGTAAACCAAAATTTCTCAATCCGCTAAGTTGGTTTTACGAAACCCTTTGTAAGCCTGTATTTCCAAGCGACCCACGCATAGGTTCATTAATGTATGCGCTTTGTTTTATTGGTATGATGTGGTTTTTAGCATGGGTACTAGATAAGAAGAAGATTTATATTAAAGTATAAATCTATTTCGCAATCTGCGCCAGCGCTTTGCTAACTTCAGCTACCGGTAGCTTACAGGTTTTATCTCTGCACACATAAATCATCGTTTGCCCCGGCACTAACTTATTTTCCAGCAAAGCGAGTTCACCTTCTGCTTTGCCACCCAATAAAATAACATTGGGTAAATAATGTTCATCAAACTGTTGCCGTTTGTTTTTAAAATCATCACCCATAATAGCCACTTCGTAAAGCGGGCTTGTAAACCATGCTTCCAATATTCCCCAATTGGCATAAAAATAAATATTGCGGTCAACATCGGCCTCCACATTTATAAGCATTTGTTTTGCCTTGCTGATATAGTCTTCGTTGTATAAAAAATGCCCAAGCAAAAATAAATTCTTCGCCATTTCGCTGTTAGAAGATGGAATTACATTATCCGACAATTCCATTTTACGGCTGATAAGATTTGAGTATTGATTGTGTGTATAAAAAAACATTTTTGACTTTGAGTCGAAAAAATGTTCCAGCACATAGCCTGTAAGTTTATTGGCTTCAGTTAACCACTTTTCATCAAAAGTTGCCTGATATAAATCAATAAAAGCCGAAATGGTAAACGCATAATCATCAAGCAAAGCGTTAATTGACGCTTTACCGTTCTTATAATTACGGGTCATTTCTCCATTTGCAGCAATGGCTGTTTTCAAAAGAAAATCAGCATTTTTTATTGCTGTGTTTAAAAATAATTCCTCGCCAAAAGCACGGTAGGCATCAGTATAACCCGAAATCATTAACGCATTCCAACTGGTTAATATTTTATCATCTAGCCCTGGCTTTACACGTGCATTTCTTATTTTCATCAGCTTTACTTTGGCTGCATCAATTTTACTTTTTAATTCGGTTGTGGTAAGATCAAATTGTTTTGCAATCGCTTCATCCGTTTCATTTCTTAGCAAAATGCTGTTGCCATGCTCCCAGTTTCCATTAGCAGTAATATTGTAGTATACTGCAAAAACTGCCGCATCACTACCCAAAGCTTCGTCCACTTCAAGCTTTGTCCAAACATAATATTTACCCTCTTCACCTTCACTATCTGCATCAAGCGATGAATAAAATGCCCCTTCGGGAGATGTGAGCTCGTGTTGCACAAAATCAAGTGTTTCATAAACCACCTTTTTGTACAACAGATTTTTTGTGGCTTGAAATGCATGTGCATACAAACTCACCAATTGGGAGTTATCGTACAGCATCTTTTCAAAGTGGGGAACATGCCAGTCTGCATCGGTAGAGTAACGGGCAAAGCCACCTTCTAAATGATCGTAAATACCACCGAGTGCCATGTTATCTAAAGTAACTGTGGTAGCTTTTAATGCGTCTGCATTTTTACCCAGGTAATTGTAATGTAACAGATATTCCCAAACACTTGGCATGGGAAATTTAGGTGCACGGTTTGCTCCGCCTTTCTTAAAATCGAGACCGGCCTTCATAGTACTGAACTGTTTATCGAGATCAGCTATTGAAAAACTTTTTGCTTCATCTTTAAAAGTTACATTTTCTGTTACATGAATTCCCTGTGTTACTTGCTCTGCACTCTTCACTAATTTTTCTGGCTCCTTCTTTTGCATGTCAACAAAATATTCCAGCATCTGTACCCATTTTGCTTTAGGAAAATAAGTGCCTGCATAAAACGGCCTACCATCTGCCAAAGCAATCGCATTAAGTGGCCAACCTCCGCTACCTGTTATCAGTTGTGCTGCAGTCATATAAATCTGGTCAACATCGGGCCGCTCTTCCCTATCAACTTTTATACAGATGAAATTTTCGTTCATTACTCTTGCCACAGCAGTATCTTCAAAGCTTTCATGCTCCATCACGTGGCACCAATGGCAGGCCGCATAACCAATGCTGATGATGAGCATTTTGTTTTCAGCCTTTGCTTTTGCCAAAGCAGCATCGCCCCAAGGATACCAGTTTACCGGATTGTGGGCATGTTGTAAAAGATAAGGACTGCTTTCATGAATAAGTTCATTTGTATATAGATGATTATCGCTCATTTTTTCATTTTTATTTTTTCTGAATTGACCGCATGATGAATTAAACAGCATTACAACACTAAAAACAATTATTGAAATGCGATAACTCATACACAAATTTTTCCCGAAATGTTTCTGTTTAAAGTTAAGGAATAAGCCCCTGCATTACCTTTTTATTTTGTAAGAACACATAAAAAAAGCATCACACTTTTTTGGTGTAATGCTTTTGAATTTTAAAGCAGATTCTAAAACGTTTAATTATTTGTTCTCTTATCAATTACGTATTTACCAAACTGCATTAACTCACCAGGGCCAATATATCCTTCGGAAACCGATACAGATTTCTGGTCTGCATCTGTAATAATTAATGTTGGATAAGCTTTGATTTGATATTTTTCAGCAACTGCAAGGCCATCGCCTTTTTCCATATCCAGTGCTATGTTAATAAAGTTTTTATTGAAATATTCTGTCACTGCTTTATCTGTAAATGTATGCTGCTTCAGCATTCTGCATGGCCCGCACCAGGTTGTATAGGCATCCAAAAAAATAGGCTTGTTTTGTTTTTTTGCTTCAGCAAGTGCTTTCTTCCAATCAGATTCTACAAAAATTATACCCTCATCAGTTGTTTTTGAAATTACAGATTTTGCAGGTGAGATCGTTGTTTTTGGAACAAAAGCGAATACCATGAATAACGTAACAACAGAAATTGCCGTAAAAATTATCTTTCTATTCATTTTAAATTATTTATTAACGCAAGTAACTGTTTTATTGCCAAAAAGAAAAGTTGTTTAACATTTTGTTGATTTTCAATCTGCCGAAGGCAAGTTGTCTGCGCCTTTCTAAACAAAGAAGAATTAATTACATAAACAGCAGGACTTTAATTTTTTACCTGATAATCAGCAACCATCCTTTTCCTTTGGCAACAGGTATATCTTCATCTACCTTAAATGTTTTTCCAGGCTGAAAATTATTTATTTCCCTTGCGGTGATGGTTGCTTTAGATGAATCAATACCAAGTTTATTCCAATCAATTTTTAACTGTACCACCGTATCAGCATCAGCCCAACTAGCAATTGAAATTAAAGCTGCACCAGCCTTTTTGTACACGGTTGCCAGCACTTTATCGTTACTCGTTTTGACTGGACAATTGCTGCTCCAGTAACCAATCATATCTGTTCCTTTCATATCAAACTCATCCCAGAATTTCCAAATTGGACGTGGGTCTGCTTCTTCTGTCCACGGATAACGATTCGTCATTCCATAAATCATTCCCCGCCATGGGTTACCGCCATTCTCCAGCATTTCTCCCATCAATCCAAAAGGGATTCCGCTTACTTCTGTTAGAAAAAAATCAGGTTTGTTTTTTTCATAATCAAAATATTCACCAAACCATAAACGATTGAGGTAAGGAAAATGCTCCATGTATAAATTAGCGCTGTTGTTAAAACCGTCGCTTTTATTGTATTGGTTTGCCGAATGCAAATCAATAATTCCCGGATGTCCATCTTTTGTTAAAACTCTTTTTATCCGCTTCATGGTAACCCTGTCAAAAGCCACGTCATCAAGATATATTCCATCAATGCCAACATTTTGCGTAAGCCAGTTCATCCCTTCAACATAATAATTATGCCAGCGGCTCATACCGCTGTTTACGATAGCCGCATCTTTAATTTCTGGTACAAACCAGGCTGCAATGTAATCGCTGCCCACATGCTCCTGCAGCCAGCTAAAGCCGCCACCCTTGCCCGGCGAGTAAATTTCGTGACCCAGACTTCTCATAGGAAAAGTTTCATAAGCATGATTTGAAAGCTCACGAACGGTGTTGTAAATCTTCACTTTTAATCCCAGCGCATGTGCAGAATCTATGTAACCTTTCAT
>JBBQPX010000303.1:0-4301 GCA_038216775.1 Chitinophagales bacterium | reverse complement strand
AAATCCTGAAAGCCAACCATGGGAATATTACCAGCCATTACTAAGCCTATATTTTTTCCGCCAACATTATCATCCAGGTGATAGTGACTAGCCCATGCCTGTAGCTTTTCTTTTTGCAGAAAAGCTGTGCATATATTTTTTACTGCTAAATCGATAAATTCTGCTGTAAACCATCCATTGGCAAACGAAGCTTTAGTTATTGTAGCTTGCCAATCTTCGTCATTGGTTAATAAATAAGTTTGTAATCGCTGTAATAATTCAATTCGTTTTTGTAAATTCATGTTGTTATTATTAAATTGCACTTACTTTCAAAATAAAGTTTTAAACCCAAAATTACGATAGATGGCTATAAAGATTACAGAAGAATGTATAAACTGCGGCGCATGCGAACCGGAGTGTCCTAATAACGCTATATACGAGGGCGGTGTAGAGTGGGCAATATCTGACGGCACAACCATAAAAGGTGATTTTACTTTAATGGATGGATCTGTGGTTGGTGTTGATAAACGTAACCCACCGGTTGCTATGGATATTTACTACATTACACCAAATAAGTGTACTGAGTGTCAGGGTTTTCATGAAGAGCCACAATGCGCTGCCGTTTGCCCGGTAGATTGCTGTGTGCCAGATGAAATGTATGTAGAAACGGTGGATGAATTGCTTGCTAAGAAGGACAAAATGCATATTTAAACGGTTTTTTGTTAGTGAATGAAAATTCGTTGTAATGCATTTACATATTTTTAAGGCTTAAAGGCCTAAATAGGCGGGTGATATTTCCTGCACTATGGCGAGAGTATTTTTCGAAATACTTTCGCCTTTTTATTTTCACATTTTAATATTAAATTGTTGCATGATTAGAAATCTGCTTTTTTTTATTGTAATAGTAACCCTATATTCCTGTAATAACCGCCAAAAGGAAACGCCCAAGGCTGATGCATTTGCAAAGATGGAAATTATGGATGCAGATAGAAATTTTTCAAAAATGAGTGAGGAAAAGGGGATGAAGGCGGCTTTTATAGAATTTCTGGACAGTAACGGTGTTTTGCTGCGGCCAGGCAAACTGCCCATCGCCGGCGCAGATGCGGTTGACTACCTTATACAGCAAAATGATGCAGATTATACCCTAACCTGGGAGCCACGCAATGGCTCAATTGCAAAATCGGGCGACTTGGGCTATACGTATGGAGTTTATGCATTGAGGCCATCGCAAAAAGATACTATTATTTATGGCACCTATGTTAGTATCTGGAAAAAAGAAAAAGATGGTGTGTGGAAGTATGTGCTGGATAGTGGCAACGAAGGTATTGGAGAATTGAAGAATGAAGAATAGCTGGCACTTAAGGAACAAAAATGTTAAATCAGTTTTAAATCTGCCACCTTCAATCAAAATCATAAAAGCATAGTCTATTTTTCGTTTCTTTGTAAAACAACCTGTAACAACCGAATGAAGAAAAAAATAGCATTAATTACCGGTGGATATTCCGGTGAAGCAGTTATCTCCTATAAAAGTGCGGCAACCATTCAAGAAAATCTTGATGCAGATAAATGGGAAGTTTACAAAATAGATATTAGCCCTGCGGGATGGAATTACGTAAACGCCAATGGCGAAAACTTCTCTATTGATAAAAATGATTTCAGTATTACACTGGCTGATAATAAAATAAAATTTGATGCTGTGCTGGTTGGTTTGCACGGCACACCGGGAGAAGATGGTAAAATGCAGGGATATTTTGATTTGCTGAATATACCTTACACCAGTTGCGACACGGCCACCTCGGCACTTACTTTTAATAAAAGATATACAGTTGCTGTAGCAGCATTTGCCGGTATGCATGTTGCTAAGTCAATGCATCTGTTTAAACATATACCAACATCTCCGCAGGACATTTTGAAAAACCTGACATTGCCGGTTTTTGTTAAACCAAATAATGGCGGCAGTAGCATTGGCATGAGCAAAGTGAAAGAGGCGGGAGAACTTCAAGCTGCCGTGGATAGAGCATTTAAGGAAGATGACCAGGTTTTGGTTGAGGAATTTATTAAGGGGCGTGAAATAACAATAGGTGTTTTTAAAACAAAAGGAGAGGTGATAGCTTTGCCAATGACGGAAATTATAAGTAAGAACGAGTTTTTTGATTTTCAGGCAAAATATGAAGGTGCAAATGAAGAAATTACGCCGGCAAAAGTAGATGCATCGGTAGCGGAAAAAATAAATGCAGCAGCAAAACAAGCCTACGCCGTTTTTAATTGCAATGGTGTTGTAAGAATTGATTTTATTTACGATGAAGAAACTGGCACACCATACATGCTGGAAATAAATACTGTGCCCGGGCAAAGTGCCGCAAGCATTGTGCCGCAGCAGGTGGCCGCCATGGGCTGGAGTTTAAAACAATTTTACACAGCTTTGCTGGAAGAATGTTTTAATTAAATGTAACAAAGCAAACTAATTTTTATATTAAAATAACAGCGTGTTTAAATTCATTACCAATAAACCCCTTTGGGTAAACATTGTAGCAGCGATTGTACTTGCATTACTAATTCTATTGCTGTTTTTAAAAATGCTTGGCGTAATTACCAAACATGGCGCTTATTTAAAAGTGCCTGCTGTAACCGGCTTAAAAACTGATGCTGCCATTAAGTTGCTGCAAAAAGAAGGGTTTGAAGTTTATATACAAGATTCTGTTTTTTCTGATACGGCAGGCAGAGGAATTGTTTTAAAACAATTACCAGACCCAAATGCATTGGTAAAAATTAACCGTACAGTTTTTTTAACTGTTAACAGGTATGTGCCACCAATGCTGGAAATGCCAAACCTGGAAGGACAAAATCTGTCATTCGCAATAGGGGTTCTGGAGCGGAATCACTTAAAACTTGGAGATACTACCTTTAGACCCGATTTTGCAGTTGGCTCTGTTTTAGAGCAGCAATACAACGGAATGCGGATAGCTGCAAAATCAAAAATTCAATGGGGCAGTAAAATTGATTTGATAATTGCCGGTGGTTTAGAAGATAGAGAAATACCCGTACCATCTTTAACAGGATTGAGTTATGCTGAAGCGAAATCTTTGCTTGAAAGTGAAGGTATTACCTTGGGAGCTACTATAAGCGATGGACGCATAACTGACACCACAAATGCATTTATTATTAAGCAGCGGCCCGATAGGTTTGATGTTGATAGAAGACTCATGTACATCCGTTCAGGACAGTTGATGGATGTATGGATATCGCAGGAGATGAAAACGCTGGCTACCGATTCTATTGCAAAAATGAAAAATAAAGAATAATGACAACAATAACTGTTGAAGAAGTAAAAGCCCGCCTTGATGCAGGTGAAGAAATTAATTTACTTGATGTGCGTGAGCCAGATGAACGTGCAGTATTTAATATTGGCGGCCATTTTATTCCGCTGGGAAACGTGCAAGCTATGATGACTGACGATATTGATTCCCTGAAAAATGAGGAAGTTATTTGCTATTGCCGAAGCGGAAAAAGAAGCATGATGGCCTGTATGACATTAGAAACGTTTGGCTTTACAAACGTAAAAAATTTAGATGGCGGCATGATGGACTGGGAGGCAAAATATGTTAAAGCAGGTTAAGAAAAAAGTTACAAGGTACAAGTCAGAAGGGACAAGATTAAGGCCTAAGTTTCATTTCGCAGGCGTTATGTATTACTAACCTCTTAAAATTTTCAGACTTGTTTCTTGTACCTTTTTTGCTTAACGCTTGTATTTAAAACTTCAGGTTCAACCCAATCATAAAATTAAAACCCGCCATTGGAAAGTAATAATTTTCTGTAGTTAAATCTCCAGCATAAATATAACTGAAGCTGTAGCCATTGGGTTCGTATCTTTTATCAAAAACATTATTCAACTGTAGTATTAAGTTGGTTTCTTTAAATATTTTATTTTTTATAGTG
The DNA here is from genome assembly GCA_038216775.1 of Chitinophagales bacterium. GTDB lineage: Bacteria > Bacteroidota > Bacteroidia > Chitinophagales > Chitinophagaceae > Ferruginibacter. Next base: position 386 of record JBBQPX010000303.1, on the reverse strand, counting down.
TAATTCAATCGTACGTCTTGTAAATAATAAGGATTTAAGCTTCTCGATTTTTGAGTAGTATTATCAAGATATTGACGACCAACATATTTACTCAACAAACTTATTTCTGCGTTTTTAACAGGAATAAAATTTATACTTCCACCTGCAATTACCGACGGAGAAAACGCGATATCTGTTTTATTGTAAAATTTTGTCTGCTGTCCGCCATTGTCGTAATCATCCAGGTACTCCGTAAAGTTTTTAATTTTGTTTTCGCTAAGCGTAATGTTGGCAGCCACATTAACCCAATTGGTTAGTTTGGCTTTTGCCTGTAACTCAATTCCAGCTCTGTAACTCTTTGCTATATTAGTTCTGGTATAAGCGCCTACATCATTTATTTTACCGGT
>JBBQPX010000302.1:0-4316 GCA_038216775.1 Chitinophagales bacterium | reverse complement strand
GGTGGATAATTGGGGGTATATGTTTACTAACAGCTGTAGGATACCAGGTTCTATTTACCAAACGTTAATGCATTATTATAACAAACTTAATTTCATTTTAAGCTACGTCATAACCGGCGTCATCTGGGCGGGCAATGAAGCCGAGCTGAAATTGAAGTCGGGCTTTTGTGTGGCTTATTTTTGCCCGCAGGGTAAATACCGACTGCACTAATTACAAAATCACATCTATAACAACTAAACAAAAAAAGGCACCCAAAAGGCACCTTTAATAAATTTTACAATTGCTTACTGATTATTTATAAATGCTCGAAGTAGTAACTTTAGCGCTTATTGGCATATCCTGTCCCATCATAGGAAGCGAGCCGGTAATATCTGAAGTACCTGATCTTTTCTTTACAATACCGGTTGTAATATCTGCAATAATTTCGCCCTTAGTCTTCGTGTCTGTCTTTATTTCAAGTTCCATGCCCTGAAAATCAAATTTATTAGCCGCATTTGAAGTAATATCTAATTGAATAGTTGCTTCGCTTCCAGTAATTGAATTTAAAGTGTATTTGCGGATTGTTTTTGTTTCTTTTGTTACCACAGTGTCAGACCAACTTTCGCCCGTTTTTTTACCTGCGGGAATTATTTCGAAAGCATCGGCAACTATGGCATCTTCCGAATTATTAGTAAACATCTGCATCATGCCAGCCATTGGATTTGCATCGGCGTCAGCATCTGCTGCTTTTTCCTTTTTCTTGCCAGGAATAATTCTGCCTGTTGCATTATCAACCACAACATCAACAGGTTTATTCAGCACATCATCAAAAGCTTTTGCCATGTCTTCACTATTTGCTGATTTATTTTCAGAATCGTAGCTTGTTGGCTGTCCCATCATATTCATGTCCATCTTTACCTTGGTCATCGTATTGCTGATGGTATAATTTGTAGCAGCCGCATTTTTTATAGCCAGCTCATTTACGGTAGCTGTGTTGCCAGTTAGTTCCATCCCCGCAACCAGCGTAGCCTGTACATCGGTAGTGGTTTCCACAATAACTTTCTGGTTACTTCCCAATACTATTTTTTGCGTAGGGGTTTGAGAAAAAGCCAAACCTGAAACAGCGAGGCATGCAAAAGAGATAAAAATTTTTTTCATTTAAGTATTTTAATTTAAGTAAAAATATAAACAAACGTATTACGAAGCACAATAGTTTGAAATTTTGGTAAAAATTTATCTTTTAGCATCGTTTTACGGCAAAAAATTAGGGCTATTCACATGTGAATAGCCCTAAAAGGTTTTGATGAAGAGGTATTAACCTACTACCTGCACATTAACTGCGTTCATTCCTTTTTTGCCTTCTTGCAAATCGAACTCAACGCTTTCGCCTTCTTTAATATCGCTGATTAAGCCACTTACGTGTACGAAAGTTTCTTTGTTTGAGTCATTGTGCTTGATAAAACCGAATCCTTTTTCAGAATTGAAAAACTTTACGGTGCCTTGTTGTTTGTCCATTTTAAATTTGTGTTGTATTAATAAAGTGCAAATATAGTGTTTTATTGAAAAATGAGCGCTTTTTATTAATTATGGCTTAACCTGCATTGGTTACAGTATAAAAAGCCATAATTTTATATGGCTTGCTCACCTTTTTAAAAGTAATAATTTACACCATGAACGAGAGTTTGTCAACCGTAATTACCGGTACAGGATGTTATATACCGGAATTTATTAAGACCAATAAGGATTTTGCAAGTCACAGTTTTTTCGCAGAAGATAATTCAGCTCTAAATATTGAACCTGCCATTATCATTGAAAAATTTAAGAAAATAACCGGCATAGGGGAACGTCGTTACGCACCTGCTGATATGGAATCTTCTGATATGGCGGCCATTGCAGCACGAAAAGCAATTGAGGATGCAGGTTGCGACCCGGAGACAATAGACCAGATTATTGTTGCTCATAATTTTGGCAATGTAGTTAAGCATACTATTCAAACCGATGCTATGCCTGCATTGGCATCAAGAGTTAAACAAGCCTTAGGTATAAAAAATCCCTCTTGCATTCCATATGATGTTTTATTTGGTTGCCCCGGTTGGTTACAGGGTGTAATACAGGCGCACGCTTTTTTTAAGGCAGGTATAGCAAAAAAATGTTTGGTAATTGGTACCGAAACACTTTCCCGTGTTTTAGACGTGCACGACCGTGATAGCATGATTTTTTCTGATGGGGCAGGAGCCTGCGTTCTGGAATTTAAAAATAAAGATGAAAATGGTTCAGGTATTTTAGGATGTAGTGTGCAATCGCATTGCGGAGATGAAACAGGCTATTTAAATATGGGTAAATCATATTATCCGGATTCTGACCCACGTATCCGTTACATAAAGATGAAAGGCCGCAAGGTTTATGAATATGCAATGAAGAATGTGCCGGAAGCCATGAAAATGTGTTTAGAGAGCAGTGGTATAAAAATAACAGAGCTTAACAAAGTTTTTATTCACCAGGCTAATGAAAAAATGGATGAAGCTATTATTAAAGAACTGTATAAACTTTATGATATAGCTGAAGTACCTGAAAATATTATGCCCATGAGTATTCATAACTTGGGTAACAGTTCTGTTGCTACCATCCCCACATTATACGATATGGTAAGAAAGGGTTTAATGCCGGAGCACAATCTAAAGCCGGGAGATGTAATTCTGTTTGCTTCGGTTGGTGCAGGTATGAACATTAATGCCGTTTGTTACAGAGTTTAAATAGTTTTAACAATTACCAAAATGCAGTCTGGCATTGTGTTTTAAGCGATACTGGTTAATAAATTCGGTTAAGAGCCTGAATTAGCGTACATTTGCAAAAAATAAGAATATGGTAAATGAAATGATTTCAAAGTTTTTAGAGCCAACTCACTTGGCTAAAACAGCTGTAAAAATTGAATTTAAAAAGCGTAATACTATTATTGGTATTTTTATTGATTCTAATGATTACGAAGATTTAAAAGCAAAAAATTTCTGGCGTATTGTTTCCGAAAATAATATTCCGGAATGGAAAAAAACAAATGACAACAAATTAGCTAAAATTTTCAGTGGCTCGGAGTTTACAAGAATTAGTGTAGCTAAAGAAAAGAAAGAAGCAGTTGTGTAAATTATAAAAACATATTTATTTAGAAAAGAGATGCAGTAAAATGCGTCTCTTTTTTTATGTATAGGTTTAAATTATTTTTGTTTCGGGTATTTCCAAAACCAAATTTTCGTCATAGCAACCGGCAGGTGTTTGGTAACCCGTTTTAAAATTACCACTTAGAATTTTATGTGCAATAAGTAAACTGCTGTGAGCAGTTAAAGTGTATCCATCCAAACAGCTGATGCTGGCAGTTAGTTTTTTACCAGCGGCATTGGTTACTTCGCCCCAAACTAAACTTCTGCTGTTTTTTCTTTGTTCGTCTGATGGTCCGGCAGGTCTTGCTTTTATTTTCTTTTTGATGATACTACGTATAAAATCAGTTCGCAACAACCAGTTAAAAGCCCATTGAAATTTAAGCAAGTGGTAAATTTTTGGAGCCATACCTGTGTAGGCTTCTATGTTGGCTATGCCTGTGGTTGTGTACGCTGTTGACACATCTCCCCAAGGAATGCTCATCACAAATAATTTCTTATCTCCAATCGTTACCCACATGCCTTTTTGCCCAAGCGGCTTCTTAACAATAACTCCGTTCTCTCTTACAGCTCCGCCTTCGCCAATTTTGCCAGCCATGGTTGTTGCGGTGCCGTGAGATAAACCACCACCCAAGGATGCAAATGCCAATTTTAAATGTGTAGCATCAGGCATTTTATTTTTTAATTGAAGTGCAATACAATCCGTTGGTACTACATCAAAACCTACGCCGGGCATAATCATGATGTTTTTTCCTTTGGCTGCTGCATCATATCTTTTCAGCACTTCAAAAACTGAAATATCTCCATTAATATCAATGTAGTGAACTCCTGTTTTTAAACAGGCTTCTAACATTTGCCTGGCTGTAAAAACATATGGACCTGCTGCATGCAATACTAGCTTAACTTGTAGCAAGGCTTTCTCCAACGCAATACTATCATCTAAATTAAAAATGAGGTAGGGGAGTTGCAGTTCATCTGCTAATGGCTTTATGTTTGCTGCTGTTCTGCCTGCAAGTATGGGTTGTAAATTATAAGCCGCAGCAAGTTTTGCAATTAGTTTGCCTGTGTAACCGTTAGCGCCGTAAAGTAAAAATTGATTTTCCATAATTTATAATTTTGTATTGCAGATTTGTAAAAATAAAACTTATCAATTGCAATCTTCGCTTAAAGAAAAGCTGAATAAAGCA
>JBBQPX010000301.1:0-4322 GCA_038216775.1 Chitinophagales bacterium | reverse complement strand
TAGTGCCTTATGATGTTACGCAGCTTTACGGTAACGATGGCACATTGGAACAAAAAGGATTTAGTGCAGTTGAATTGCAGCAAATGAGCAAAGACATAAAAGCACAAAAGCAACTCTTTATTTTGGATGCCTGCCAAAGCGCAGGAGCATTAAATACAGTAGTAAGTGCACGAGGTGCGGCTGAAGAAAAAGCAATTGCACAATTGGCAAGATCAACCGGTACTTACTGGCTTACTGCAAGCAGCAGCGAACAGTTTGCTTCAGAATTTGCACAGCTTGGTCACGGTTCATTTACTTATTGTTTGCTGCAGGCTTTTAAGGGCGATGCAAATTTGGGCGATAATAAATTAACCGTTAAAATACTGGATGCTTACCTGCAAACAAAAGTGCCGGAGATAACACAGAAGTACAAAGGAACGGTGCAGTATCCGGTGAGTTATAGTTATGGAAATGATTTTCCAATCACTATAATAAAATAGATAAAACAACCGCAGTACAAAGCCACACTTTAATTTTATATAAATAAGTACAGCGATTATTTTGTTACTGGCATTTATTATTATCGGCAGGTAAATGAACTTATACTTATTGAAAACTAAAAGTGCCGTAACAGTTTTACATGTTACGGCACCTATTTTCAGTTGAATAAAACTAAAACCTAAACAATGAAAAAGTTTTTAATTTTTGCGTTACTGATTATTTTGTTAAATGCATCTTTTGCACAAAAAAATACGGAGGCTGATGTATTATACATTCGTACCGCAAGAACTGCTTCCAACGAAGCCATTGCAAAAAAAGATGTTGCTGGCGTTGCAAAATACTGGAAAGAGGATTATGTAGAAATTTCCAGTGATGGGAGTTTAATATCCGGAAAAGAAAACGTAGTAGCTGATTGGAAAAATATGTTTGCCAAAGATTCCTCTATCCGTTTTGAAAGACATTTTCGGAACGTTGAATTTGCCCGTGGCGGCGGCCCTATAGCTATGGAAACAGGAATACTCGTTTATACGTCGCCTTACACTTATCAAGGATTTTATACAGCCATGTGGCGTAAAATAAACGGCGTTTGGGTTACACAGATTGAGAATTTTGTTTCAATACTATACAATTAATTTAAAAACAGGATGAATCAAATATTTAAAATAGTAGCGGGCTTATTTTTTACAGCAATTATTTTATGCAGTTGCCGGGGCGAATTACTTTATAAAGACAGTAAATACAGCATCCGTAAAAAAAAACATTGTAAGTTATTATCAGGCATCTCCAGATCTGTTTGTAAATACTAAAAAAGGCGAAGTAAAAATAAACCTGAATGGTTTTGGTGAGCGCCTGATTGCACAAGAAAAAATTACAGGCATCAGCATAACAAATATTACGGACGACTCTGTACAAATACATTTTACCGCAAGCGATACAGCTTTAAGGGTTAAAGAAGAATTTATCGGCGTAAATATCAAATATGCAGTTGATAGTATTTTGGCAAAAAAGAAATAGGAGAACAAGGCTTTGTCAAACTAAATTACGAGTATTAAAATATAACGACACAAGCATTGAATGTAGTAGGTTGACCTAAAAGGTTATTTTTTACAATATGTAGGCAGTAATTTCAATTCTGTTTTGTTAGAAAAGAAAATTTTTGTACCTTTGCGGCGCTAAAAGGCAGGTAGCGTATGATGGAGCCTCGCTTATTTAGCACACCATGAGAGTCTAAAACACCATATTACCCCCATCCCCTAAAGGGGAGTTATGCGGGGAATTTATTTCTTCAGGGAAAGGAATATAGACATAATCAACAAATCAATTAATAATTAATAACATCCTTGTCCCCCTTCAGGGGATAGGGGCAAATAAAACAAAATGGCAGATTTACGTTATCAACGAAATTTTGGTATTGCGGCTCATATTGATGCCGGTAAAACCACTACTACAGAGCGTATCCTTTACTACACCGGGGTTAACCATAAAATCGGTGAAGTACATGATGGTGGCGCTACAATGGACTGGATGGCACAGGAACAGGAAAGAGGTATCACTATTACAAGTGCTGCTACTACCTGCTTTTGGAACTTTCCAATGGTTCAGGGTCAAAAAACACCTGATACACACCAATACAAATTCAACATCATCGATACTCCCGGTCACGTGGATTTTACCGTAGAGGTAGAACGTTCACTTCGTGTTTTGGATGGTTTATTGGCTTTGTTCTGTGCTGTATCTGGTGTAGAACCGCAGTCAGAAACAGTTTGGAGACAAGCTAATAAATACAAAGTACCTCGTATTGGGTTTGTAAATAAAATGGATAGAAGTGGTGCCGACTTTTTGAACGTGGTAAAACAGGTTCGTGAAATGTTGGGTGCTAAAGCTGTGCCTTTACAATTACCAATTGGTGCTGAAGATAATTTTACCGGTGTAGTTGATTTAATCACTATGAAAGGTATTGTTTGGAATGAACATGATATGGGTATGACTTTTAAAGAAGTGCCAATTCCCGCAGAAATGCAGGAAGAAGTAGATCAGTACCGTCAGGAGTTGATTGAAGCAGTTGCAGAATATGACGAGAAACTTTTGGAAAAATTCTTTGATGATCCTAATACGATTTCTGAAGATGAAGTACATGAAGCGATTCGTAAAGCTACAATCGATATGTCTATCATTCCAATGATGTGTGGTTCATCTTTCAAAAACAAAGGTGTACAAACAGCATTAGATGCAGTAGTAAGATACTTGCCTGGTCCAATGGATATTGAAGCCATTAAAGGAATTAATCCAGATACTGAAGAAGAAGTACTTCGTCATTGCGATCCTAAAGAACCATTTAGTGCTTTGGCATTTAAGATTATGACGGATCCTTTCGTAGGTCGTTTGGCTTTCTTCCGGGCTTATAGCGGACGTTTAGATGCTGGTTCTTATGTTCTTAACACCCGTACAGGTAAGAAAGAGCGTATCAGCCGTATTATGCAGATGCATGCAAACAAACAAAACCCGGTTGATTATATTGAAGCTGGTGATATTGGTGCAGCAGTTGGTTTTAAAGATATTAAAACAGGTGATACTTTATGTCATGAAGATAGCCCGATCGTTTTAGAATCTATGACTTTCCCTGAACCGGTTATCTCAATTGCAATTGAGCCTAAAACACAGGCAGACGTTGATAAAATGGGTATGGCTATCGCTAAATTGGTGGAAGAAGATCCTACTTTACGTGTTCGTACAGATGAAGAAACCGGCCAAACCATTTTGAGTGGTATGGGTGAGTTGCATCTTGAGATCATTATTGACAGGATGAAGCGTGAGTTTAAAGTTGAAATTAACCAAGGTGCGCCGATGGTTGCTTATAAAGAAGCATTCAGAGCCAACGTAATACACAGGGAAACCTATAAGAAACAAACTGGTGGTCGTGGTAAGTTTGGTGATATTGCATTCGAAATCGGGCCAGCTGATGAAGATTGGTTGAAAGAAAACCCATTGGGTGGAATGCAATTTGTAAACGAAATTTTTGGTGGTAGTATTCCAAAAGAATTTATTGCACCAATAATTAAAGGTTTTACAGGCAGCATGACACAAGGTGTACTTGCAGGATATCCTGTAGTGAATATGAAGGTTAGAGTAATTGATGGTAGCTACCATGATGTGGATTCTGATGCTATCTCTTTTGAATTGTGTGCCAAGCAAGGTTACCGTGAAGCAGGCCGTAAGGCTAAGCCGGTTTTACTTGAGCCAATTATGAAAGTTGAAGTATTAACTCCGGATCAATACATGGGTGATGTTACAGGTGATCTGAACCGTCGTCGTGGAATGCTGGAAGGTATGGATAGCAAGCATGGTGTACAGGTAATTAAAGCAAAAGTTCCTTTGAGCGAAATGTTTGGTTACGTTACACAATTGCGTTCATTATCTAGCGGTCGTGCAACTTCTACCATGGAATTTAGCCATTATGCTCCAGCTCCAAACAACGTGAGCGAAGAGATTATAGCTAAAGCAAAAGGTAAAATTAAAATAGAAGAGTAAACCTATTACAAGTTTGATAATATAGCCCCATTCTGAAAAGAATGGGGCTATTTGTTATGCCATATTTGTGTTATTTTTTTCAATTGAAATATTTTTTTAAAAAGCCCGAAGCAATTTTAGCATTTTTTTTGAGTCCTTTTACAAAAACACTTTTTATGATTATATATCGCTATTTCTTGTTTCAACTTTGGTAATATTTGCCAGCTGCAGTTCAGGCAGGGTTTATGTAAGCGAAAAGCCAGCCGAACCAGTTTATAACTGACCTCCATCACCCAATCCCTCTTTTGTTTGGATTGGTAGCGGATATGTTAGTA
>JBBQPX010000300.1:0-4347 GCA_038216775.1 Chitinophagales bacterium | reverse complement strand
AGTTCAAAAATTGATATTATTGTAAAGAACACAAAAACAGCAAAGCAAATGAAGCATTTAAAATTTACACTTATCCTTTTAACCAGTTTACTGGCAGTTAGTTTTAGTAAAGCTCAAAGTATTGAGGAAGGAAAAAAATTCCTCTATTACGAGAAATACACAAGTGCAGCGAATGTTTTTCAGCAATTGTTGACTGCAAATCCTGCAAATGACGAAGCAGCTTACTGGCTCGGACAAACCTTAATTGCTCCGGACGAAGACAAAGATATTGCCGGTGCAAGGAGTGTATATGAAAAGGGCTTGCAGGCTAAACCGGGCAGTGCTTTATTAAATGCAGGCTTAGGCCATGTAGAACTGCTTGAAGGTAAAACAGCCGCTGCACGTAACCATTTTGAAACTGCTATTAGCCTTAGTGGCGGTAAAGACATCAACGTTTTAGATGCTGTTGGTTTTGCCAATGGAGATTTTGATTCTAAAATGGGTGATGCAGCTTATGCTATCGAAAAACTTAAGTATGCAACTGAAACCAAAAAGTTTAAAGATGCTAAAATAATGACTGATCTTGGCGATGCTTACCGCAAAGCAGGCATGGGTGGCGATGCTCAAAGAGCTTACGAAGCAGCTTTAGCAATGGATCCTGGTTATGCAAGAGCTAAATTCCGTATAGGAAGAATATATCAATCTCAAGGCCGCAGTCAGGAGGCAATATATCTCCAATATTATTACGATGCAATTGCGCTTGATCCAAACTATACTCGTGTATATTGGATTCTTTATCAATATTTTTACGAAACAGATGTAGTTAAATCTGCAGCCTATTTGGGCAAATATATAACGGCAAAAGGCAGCGACGAAAAAAACGCTTGTTTTCTTAATGCACAAATAAAGTTTGCCCAGGGTTTATATGCAGAAACTATAACTGCTGCAGATAACTGTATGGCAGCAGATCCTAATCCATATCCAAACTTATACGGGTTGGTAGCTTACGCTAAAGTTAAGTTAGGTGATACTACAGGTGCGAAGCAGGCTTTTGAAACCTATTTTGCAAAACAAAATCCAGCTAAAATTGGTCCTCGTGATAAAGCTACATATGCAAATCTTTTATGGGGCTATCCTGGAAATGAAGCTAAAGTAGCACAGTTAATTGATGAGGCCGTTGCTTTAGATTCTTTAGAAGCAAATAAAGCAGCTTACGTTAAATGGTTAGCGAAAGCATACGAAACAAAGAAAAACTACCTTGAAGCAGCAAAATTATATGGAAAAATAATTTCTATTAAGCCAACTTACTCAAATGTTGATTTGTTTAACGCTGGTTATAATTTTTATCTGGTTGATAAGTACGATTCTTCTAACAGGTATTTTCAGCTTTATTTAAACAAATATCCAGATGATATACTAGGTTTTTATATGCTTGGAAATGGCATGTCTGCAATCGATTCTACAAGTGCCTTGGGAGCGGCAATCCCTTATTTTCAAAAAACAATTGAAATAGGAGAGAAGGATACAACAGTAGGCAATGCACTTACAAGATTAAAAGTTGCATACAAATATTTTGTTGGCTACTATTTTAATGTGAAGAAAGATAAAGATTCGGCATTATTGTATTTGAATAAGGCTTTGTCTCACGATCCAACGGACGCTGCACTATTAGCAAATAAGGAGTTCATTTTAAAAACTAATCCAAATGCACCTCCGGCTCCACCTAAGCAAACAGCGCCAGCAAAGCAAACAAATAAAAAATCGCCTGCACCTGCAGCAAAAAAAAAATAGTTAAAAAGAAATCATAAATTAAAAACAAACCCCATTATCAAAAGATAATGGGGTTTTGTTGTTTTAGCTATTGAATATTGCTCATGCTGCCTTATTTTTGCGAATAACAAGAGCCAATTTCATATGGAGTTTTTTTTATTACAAGCTGCCGATGTAAATAACGCATCAAATTACCTGCCTATTGGCCTCCAATTTCTGTTTGCAGCAGGTCTGATAGCAAGTATAATTGTGGGGTCTAACTTTTTAGGTCCAAAAAGGCCAACATCAGACAAGTTACAAAATTTTGAAAGCGGAATAAAAATACAAGGCAATGCACGCCAGCCAATGGCTGTTAAATACTTTTTAGTAGCCATTTTATTTGTATTGTTCGATGTGGAAGTGATATTCTTTTACCCTTATGCAGTAAATTTTAGAGAACTGGGTTGGGATGGTTTTATGGCAGTATTAGTATTTGTTGCTTTATTTATTACAGGCCTTGTTTATATTTTTAAGAAAAAGGCGCTTGATTGGGAAGAGTAAGAAAAATGTTGAATTATTAATGTTGAATTTTGCATGCAAAATCGAACAAAGGGTTAGTTTCTGCATTAATCATTTAAGTTTCAACATCCAAAATAAAAAATTATGGCACGTCCAGTACAATATAATAATCACGTAAAATTCGATGGTATTCCCGAGGGATATATGGGAGAGGGTTTTATGGCCACTAACTTTGAAAAAGTAGTCAGCCTTGCCCGCAAAAATTCCATTTGGCCTTTGCCATTTGCAACCAGTTGTTGCGGTATTGAATTTATGGCTACTGCTGCAAGTCATTACGATTTAGCACGGTTTGGTGCCGAGCGTATGAGTTTTTCTCCACGCCAGTGCGACCTTTTATTAGTAATGGGAACAATTGCTAAAAAAATGGGTCCTATTTTACGCCAGGTTTATTTACAAATGGCCGAGCCACGTTGGGTTGTAGCTGTAGGCGCCTGTGCATCTTCGGGTGGCATATTTGATACTTATTCTGTTTTACAGGGTATAGATCAGGTTATACCTGTTGATGTTTACGTGCCAGGTTGCCCGCCAAGGCCAGAAGCTATATTAGATGGATTTTTAAAAGTACAGGATTTGGTAAATGCCGAGGGATTGAGAAGAAGACATAGTGATCAGTACAAAGAATTATTAGCAGGATACGGAATACAATAAAATTGTTGATTTTCGATTTTAGAATTCCGATATGTAAATCTAAAATCGTAAATCTAAAATCTGAAATAATTAGAATGCTACTTTCAAACGAATACATACAACAAAAACTAACTGAAAAATTTCCAGACCAATTAACGGACTGGCAAGAGCCTTATGGCATGTTAACTTTTACTGCGCCAAAAGAATTAAATTTAAAAGTACTTCAGTTTTTATATGATGATGCAGAGTTGAAATTTAAGTTTTTAACTGATTTGCAGGCGGTGCATTATCCATTAAATGCAGGGCAGGAATTAGCAGTTGTTTACCATCTGCACAACATGACAGATAATGTGCGTATTCGTTTTAAGGTTTTTACGGATATTGCGAAGCCCGATGTTTTTAGCGCAACTGCATTATACAGTTGTGCAAATTTTATGGAAAGAGAAACTTACGATTTTTTTGGAGTGAACTTTATTGGTCATCCTAATTTAATAAGGATTTTAAATGTTGATGAAATGGATTATTTTCCAATGAGAAAAGAATTTCCGTTGGAAGACCAGAGCAGGATTGATAAAGATGATGAGATGTTTGGAAGATAGTGCCCCTCCGCCCCCTTGCGCAGCATCCTGTGGAAAAGGGGGAACTTGTACGAGTGGAATTATTGAGAGCGTAAACTTATAATAAAGAAAAGAGCATTTTATAATTTTAATCTTTAAAAGCTCCGCCAACCGGCGGATTCGGTGTATGGATCATATTTTATTACCAGAAGGAAGTATTGAAAAGCAAACAACCACGCTTAACCTGGGGCCTACGCATCCTGCCACCCATGGTGTGTTTCAGAATATTCTGGAGATGGATGGCGAGCGCATTCGAAAATCAACTTCTACAGTAGGATATATACATCGTGCATTTGAAAAAATTGCCGAAAGAAGACCGCTTTACCAGATTACACCACTTACAGACAGGCTAAACTATTGCTCATCACCATTAAATAATATGGGATGGCATATGACCTGCGAAAAATTACTAGGCGTAAAAATTCCAAAACGTGTTGATTATTTACGGGTAATCATCATGGAGCTTGCCAGAATATCTGATCACTTAATTTGCAATTCTATAGTTGGGGTTGATAGTGGGGCATTCTCTGGATTTTTATACCTAATGCAATTCCGGGAATTAATTTACGAGATATACGAAGAAATATGTGGGTCACGGCTTACTACTACTATTGGGCGTATTGGCGGTTTTGAAAGAAATTTTACTCCTACGGCATTCGAAAAACTTGAGAAATTTTTAAAGGAGTATCCCAGACAGTTAAAAGAATTTGAAAATCTTTTCAATCGCAACAGAATTTTCATGGACCGTACAATCGGCTGTGGGCCTATCTCTGCCGAAAGGGCATTGAATTATGGC
>JBBQPX010000299.1:0-4362 GCA_038216775.1 Chitinophagales bacterium | reverse complement strand
ATACAAAGGCCAACCGCAGTCGCTCCTGAATTTCAACAGTTAGCAAACAAAAAAATAATTTTTCCCAAAGATCCAAAAGCTGGCGGCACCTGGTTTGCTGCAAGTGATGCCGGCGTAATTGCAGTGCTGCTGAATGGTGCTTTTATAAGGCATGTAGCTAAACCGCCATATCGTAAAAGTCGAGGCTTAATTTTATTGGAGATTATTGAATCAGAAAATCCTGTTAGTTTTTTTAATGAACTTGATCTTATAAATATAGAACCATTTACCATCGTTTTGTACAGCGTAAAAAATCTGTACGAATTGAGATGGGATGGAAGTAAAAAGTATGAAAAAGTTTTGGATAGTGCTGGTAGTTATATTTGGTCTTCATCAACCTTGTACTCGGAAGAAGTTATTGAAAAACGCAGGGTTTTATTTGAGAAATTCATTCATTCCCACGAAGTAAAAACAGCCGAAACAATTCGTCATTTTCACGGATATAATCATGGTGATGAGCAAAATGGGTTTGTTATAAACCGGCAAACTGGTATCAAAACATTCAGTATAACACAGGCGGTTGTACAATCCGGTAATGTAAGTTTTGTACATGATGACCTTTTAAAAAATCAGCAATACAAAGAAAATATGCTGATTAAAAAATCAAAAAAAAAGTATAAGTGAAGAAATTTAAGCTGTATATCCATAAACTTACACACTGGGAGTATTGGCCTTTTGACGTGGTGTATATTCCTATGTATTTTGTTTGGTTTTATTATGCTGCAAAGGCCCGCTCTTTTTTCTTTTTTAATGCAGCAAACCCACGTATAAAAAATGCAGGATTTTTAATGGAATCAAAGAAAGAAATTTACGATATTATTCCAGACCAATACATTCCTAAAACACTATTTTTCACAAAAGACTCCACTGCCGCCGATATTTTAAAAGTAGTTGCAGCATCAGGTATCTCTTTTCCTTGCATTGCAAAGCCCGACATTGGCGGCAAGGGCAGGGGAGTAGAAAAACTTTTTGCTTTAGAAGATGTAGTTATTTATGCTGCTAAAATTAAAATGGATTTTTTGGTACAGCAATTTATTGCTTACCCGGAAGAGGTTGGCATTTTTTATTGCAGAATACCTGGTGAAGAGAAAGGCTTTATTTCAGGCATAGTTGCAAAAGAATTTTTGATTGTAAAAGGAGATGGTGTCTCAACCCTTACGCAGCTTTTAGAAAAAGATCCACGCTTTCATTTTCAGTTAAGAGCGTTGCAGAAAATTTATGGTGATGGCTTAAACGTAGTGCTTGCAAAGGATGAAGCAAAAAACTTAGTACCCTATGGTAACCATGCCCGTGGTGCAAAATTTATTGATGTTAGCCATTGGGCTGATGAAACTTTTACACAAAATTTTGATGAAATCTGTAAAACTATACCAGAGTTTTACTTTGGCAGGTTGGATATAATGTTTAGTAATTTTGATGACCTGAAAGCAGGCAAAAATTTTTCCATAATTGAGCTAAATGGCGCAGGAAGCGAACCAACGCATATTTACGATCCCAGGCATTCAATATTTTTTGCGTGGAAGGAAATTGCAAGGCATTTGAGGTTGCTTTACACTATCAGTATTAAGAATCATAAAAAAGGATTTCCATACTTAACTGTAAAGGAAGGGATGCAAATGTTAAGAGATAATAACGCCGTGGTTAAAAACCTGAAAGAATTCTAAAACGGATGATAAAAAAAAGTAAAAAAAACTGGAAGCTGATTTTTATAATCTTTATTTCATGCTGGATAATTTTTGCGCAGAGTTGCATGAAATTTAGAATAAGCGATAACAAGGCAAGAAAAGAGTTTGAACAAAAGGGATTGCAGGTAAGTTTTAATGATGTAAAAACAGAAGGGATTAAATTGCATTATTCCAAATCAGGATCTGATACATTGCCTACGCTTTTTTTTATACATGGCTCGCCTGGTAGTTGGGATGCTTTTAAAATATACATGATGGATACTGATTTACTCCGTCATTTCAGAATCATTTCCGTTGATCGGCCTGGGTTTGGGTATAGTGATTTTGGATCACCTTACCACTTGGTAAAGCAGGCAGTTATGATTAATGAAGTAATAAAAAAGGAAGATAATCATAAACCGGTACACCTCATAGGCCACAGCATTGGTGGACCTGTAATTGTACAGCTTGCACAAAATTATCCTCAAGAAATTGCATCCTTAACAATACTTTCCGGATCCATTTCACCAACAGATGAGCCCAAAGAATATTGGCGTTATATCTTTACATACTCACCTTTAAAACTGCTGATGCCCGGGGCTTTCAGGCCATCAAACGATGAAATTGTTTATTTTAAAAAAGATTTGTATAAACTTGATACAGGTTATGCCGATTTGCAAATGCCTGTAACCTTTATACATGGCGATGCAGATAAATTTGTAACGGTTAAAAATGTGGATTACGGTAAAAGAAAGCTTGCAAATAACGCCAACGTTAAATCGATAATTATACCGGGCGCAAATCATTTTATACCATGGCAGCATTTTGATGTAATAAAAAAGCATCTGCTTTCTCTTATGCTTTTAAACTAAAGGTTCAATTTTTTCTAAAAATAGATTTCTGGCTGCCTGTTGTTTTTAAGTAATTAATAGAACATGTTTATCGTTTCGGCTGATTTTCATTTAGTTATAAAAAAATCAGATAATTTTTATGATAAATTATAACTGTATCGTTCAAATCAATTATCAAAATATCGCTTATTGAAAATAAAGTTGTTTTTAATGTCTACAAAAAAACTATCTTCATATAGAGATAATACTTACTTGAATACTTATAAACCCGCCTTTATAAATGAAAAAATTTTTACTTGTAGATGATCACGTAGTGGTACGATCTGGCTTAAAAATTCTTTTGTCTGATATTTATAATGTATCCGAAATTCACGAAGCGATGAATGGCGATACTGCCATTGAAAGACTTAAGACGGATGAATACGATTTAATATTGCTGGATATACAGATGCCTAATACCGACACCTTGGGCCTTGTGGAGTATGTCCATATTACTTACCCCATGGCTAAGGTGCTTATGTTTTCTATGAGCGCTGAAGATATTTATGCTAAACGGTTTATGAAGGCCGGTGCATATGGCTTTATATCTAAAGAGGCACCGCTGGAAGAAATCACAAAAGCTATAAATGTTATCCTTGGCGGAAAGAAATATATAAGTGAAACACTGGCAGAAAAACTTGCAGAAGATTCTTTTTCTGGAAAATCGGGTAATCCTTTTAACGAATTATCTCCACGGGAATTTGAAATTGTTTCGTTATTACTCGAAGGGAAAACCGTTACAGATATATCCCATGCATTAAATATTCAAACATCAACAGTGGGTACACATAAAGCTCGTTTGTTTGAAAAGTTGGGTGTCGAAAATATTTTGCAGCTGAAGGAACTGGCAACTACGTATAACTTATAACGCTATAGCTAGTAAAATGCAGGACATCGAACTGCATTAACAGATGAGTTTTGACTTTTGGTGAACCCCCTGTAAGAAAGCGTTATTTCAAAGGATCCTTTGTATTGCGATGCGGTTTTTAGTTTACTAATGTTTACATCGTAATTTACACCTACTGCTAAATTATTATAATCTAATTTAACTACTGGCACAATTGCATCCTTGTAACGATATAGTAAACCTCCGGCAAGGCCTGTTTTTTTATTTTCGCTTTTGGTTTCAAAATTATGACTTAACAATAACCCGCCCTGTATTTGCCTTGCGCCACCCTGCATAAAATAATCAGCATAAATGATGATTTTATTTTCATCACTTATAGGTTTAGATACGCCTGCATTAACTATAAATTTTGGATTTAACGCAATATCATATTGTTTTTGAAATGCAACTTTGGGTTTTGTAAGATGGAATAATGCAACGCCAAAATAATAACGTGTGTCAGCACCGGCAATGCTGCTGAAATTGATGCCTGCTGCAAGATCCCAATAGGTAAAACCTGTATTTGTAAATACCTGCCTTGTAGGGTTTGAGGCACTGTAGGAACCGTTTACAAATTGATCATCAAAAGTTAATTTAGAAGGATCAAATTTCTGTATAACTGCGCCGCCCATAACGGCTGCGGATAGATAAGTATCTTTTTCGCTGCTTAGTGATTTATGAAAATTTAAAACAGGAAAGACCTGCGTGCGTCGCAGCCTGGAGTCTCCCGCAATATCATTTGTAGCCTGTAGCCCGAAAGTAAAAAAATCATGGGAATTTTCCTTTGTGTTTTTTTTGTATTCCACTCCCAATGCAGTGGTGCTGTATGGTACTGTTACACTTTGCCATTGATTTCTGAATGCTGCGGTTATTCTGTAATCCC
>JBBQPX010000298.1:0-4371 GCA_038216775.1 Chitinophagales bacterium | reverse complement strand
GAGGACGTTTCTTTGTTGATCCAGGAGATGAGGTTTATGTAGGACAAATAATTGCCGAGCACATTAAGCCAGGAGATTTAAATGTAAATGCTACAGAGCCTAAAAAATTAACTAACCACCGTGCAAGCGGTAGTGATGATGCAAGTAAGGCTGCTCCAAAAATTATGATGACGCTTGAAGAGTGTATGGAGTACATACAGCAGGATGAGTGCATTGAGGTAACACCAAAAAGCGTTCGTATGCGTAAAGTGATATTGGATGAGAATGAACGTTCAAGGGTTTCTAAACAAATGAAGAGCGAGCCAGCTTAATTAAAATAGAAGTATCAATATATAAAAACCCGGAAAGTAATTTCCGGGTTTTTATATTTATTTATTTTGTGTGAGAAGCCAAAGGCTGATAATTATTTGAAAGCGTCTATTTTCCGTTTTAATGCTCCAGCCATTTTTTCGTTGATCTTATTAAGGGCTTCGTATTGCTCAAGAGCGCCTTCTTTATTGTTTAATTCTAAATAACAATAACCTGAATATAGATAAGCTACATCAACAACCGAAATGGCTAGATTTTTTTTAAACTGCACAATGGCATCTGCATATTTTTTACTTGCGTTGTAAGCATGGCCAAGTTCGCCATAACCAGGCCTGTACTTATTATCAATAGCCAGCGACTTTACAGCATAGCTTATAGCACTGTCATATTCTTTTTTGGCGTTAAAGCACCATGCAATTGAATAAAATGTTTCTTTGTTTGTTGTGTCTAAACCGGCAGCCCTTTGATAAAAATAAAGCGAAGAGTCTAAATTTTGCTTCGAATCTCTGTAAAATTTCCCCATACCCGCAAACGCATTACTAAATTTCGGATTAATGGATACTGCTTTTTTGTAATTGAAAAAGGCTGCATCCCAATTGCCGGATTTAGAGTATAAGTCAGCAGCTTGAACGTAGGCAGAGTCAAATTTTTTATTAAGTTTAATGGCATTGTTAAATGCGGCAATCGCTTCGGGAAATTTATTCTGATCTCTTAATTGCAAACCAGACTTGTAATAAAACGATGCAGTTTTTATCTGTGCATCAGCTGCAGTAAAACAAAAAAAACAAATAATAACCGGTAGAATTCTGCTCATCATAAAACACATTATTTTGATGCAAAATTAAACGTATCTGAACTTTTTTTAAAAAGAATTTCGTTAATTTCTGTTAAACATATGTTTCGGTTAGCACAGCCTGCCTTAACTTTGTGTAATAAAATGAGAAATATTTTTTACATATCAGTATTAATTTTTGCAGCCTTACTTTTTTCAGCAACCTTACAGGCACAATGTGCTGTTTGTACAAAAACTGCCTTGCAACTGGGCGAAAAGCCCGCAGCAGCACTAAATTCAGCTATTATTTACTTAATGTCTGCCCCTTTTGCAATTATGGGTATTATAGGCTATCGCTGGTGGAAAAATAACAAAAAGTTTGAAGACGAAGAAACAAGAAGCAGTTAACAACCATCATCGTTAACAGAAATATTACTAGTAGTAATGCCTGATAAATGCGTATAAATTAAAATCTTTACCAGCCTCTTCAATTTTTTGTTTCAGCATTGCTTTATCAATTGATATCATTTTCTTTTGCTGTATAAGATGAAATGCTTTTTCTGCAAGCAGCCACGATCTTTTTTCATTGTTTTTAAGATGAGCGAAAGTTTCGGTTATTATTTTCAACAGTTCAGCAATACCTTCTTTTTTTGATGCGATGGTTTTAATTACAGGCACCGGCATTGTATGGTTGTGAAAAGCCGGGGCAAGCATCAATCTTAAATTTCTTACAAATAAATCGGCATCGGGTCTGTCGGCTTTATTTACTACAAAAACGTCGGCAATCTCCATAAGGCCAGCCTTCATGGTTTGTACCTCGTCGCCGGCTTCGGGTACTACAACCACAATTGTAATATCGGCAAGGCCGGCAATTTCAATTTCACTTTGCCCTACACCCACAGTTTCTACAATAATATAATCGAAGCCCGCTGTTTTCATCAGGTCGCTTATTTCGATAATTTTTGGATGCAAACCACCAAGCGAACCACGTGTTGCCAACGAACGGATGAATACTTTTGGGTTATTATACCACTCGCTCATACGTATGCGGTCGCCAAGTAGTGCTCCTAAATTAAATGGTGAGGAAGGATCAACACAAATTACCGCAACTGATTTCCCCTCATTTACCAATGAGCTAATTAATGCATCTACAAGTGTACTTTTACCTGCGCCCGGTGGGCCGGTAATACCAATAATGGGCGTTGCCGTAGCAGGCAGTGATATCAGGAAATCTTCGTAACCCGCAACTTCATTTTCCACCAAAGAAATAGAGCGTGCAAGTGCTTTTATATTGCCTTTTTCTATATCATTTTTTAACTGCTGCCACATACTGCAAAATAGTTTAGATAAGCGGGATAAATAACAACAATTCTTTCTGATTTTTATATCAAGCTGCTAAAGCAATCTTCAGCTATACCAACAGACCTTGCCCAATTGAAATTTTCTAACAGATAACGGTTGCCATTTTTTGCTATTTCAATTCGTTTACTATCATGTAAAAGTAAAGCCTTTAAAGCCTCTTTCATAGCGTCTGGATCAGCCGCTTTAAATAGTATGGCTGTTTCGTTATTGATGGCATAATCAGCATGCCCGCCAATATCGGTACATACAACTGCGCATCCACAAGCCATTGCTTCGGCAGGCGGCAGTGCCCAACCTTCGCCGAGGCTTGCCGAAAGAAAAACAGCATGATTATTAAATAATGAAGTAAGGTCATCGGGTTTTCTTTGATAACCGATCCATTCAGGTAAGTCTGCAGGACGTGGATAAACACCAAAAAGTGTTGCCTTAAGCTCCGCAAATTCGATTTTTAATTGCTTCAAAGCTTCAATTCCAAATTTAGATCCTTTTCGTTCTTCTTTAGAATACAGCATAATGATGCTCAACGGTTCTCTTGCCTCGATTGTACTTTTTATATAAAATTTTTGATAGTCAATAGCATTTGGAAAATAGACTATTTTTTCTGCTTCCTGTTCTTCCAGCAAATTTTTTAAGTAAAGCGCAATTACGGCATGCGTTATGGGCAGGCGGTATGATGCCAATACTTTTTCTTTTTGACCACCCCAAACTTCAAAATCCTGAATAAGGTTAACAGGCTTTCCTTTTTGAGGTGATAATTTACTGATTGCATAAGCCATTTGCCACCAGGTTGAAAAAATGATATCTGCATCAGGCAAATATTTATCTGTAATCTCGTTAACAATAAGCGATGGTATTTTTTTGTGGAGTGGAAACCATTTTGGCCGTTGTACACCTCGCAATGTAAACGACATTTTTTTCCACCACAACGGCGATTTCATTTTTTTAAATGGCCTTATAATGCTATGCACAACCGTAATAGAGTGCCCTTCATCATATAAGCGATTGGCATATTCGTACATTATTTTGGCGCCACCAACGGGCTTGGTAACCGGAAAAGGAAGTACTATGGTAATCCTTAAACTTTTCATGCAACAAATTTAATTTTGGGGTTAAAACCAACGGCCTTGCTCGTCCCTTTCCAAAGTATTTTTACAAAAAACATTTTATCCGTTTTTCTTTTTGCTAAAATAGAAAATGGCGCAACGATGTAATTTTTTAAAACAGATATCCAGAATTTAAAACGACCTTTTCTCATTTTCCTGATAAACAGTTTATTCCTTACATCATAAACATGTTTCCAGGCATCTTTTTTATCTGCAATATAAATATTTGCACTATGGTTGGTTGGCGTTTTATGCAGTACCACACTATCTTTAACGTAACCACCTAAAAAACCTGAAGCTGTTATTCGGGAAGTATATTCCTGATCATCTCCCCAGATATAAAATTCTTTTATGGGCAAACCAGCTTTTAAAATTGCGTTTCGGGAAAACAGGCAGGATACAAAACTTGCGTATTTAACTAAACTAACGCCATCATTATCGTACATACTAAAAGGAAGTCCGTTAACAAAAGTATTAATATCCGGCAGGTTCATAATGTGTGGTGTCCCATCTGTCCATATTGCCTTGCTCGAAAAGAATCCAAATTGTTGAAGCGTTGGTTTTTCTGCGCATTTCATTAATTCCTGCAGTGCAGTAGGATAAGGAATTGTATCATCGTCCATTATCCAAACCCAATCGGCACCTTTTTCAAAAGCAGTTTTAAGTCCTGTAAAAAATCCAGGAGCACCTCCATTGTTTTCCTGTGTAATGGTTGTAATCTGCTGCCCCTCAAGCCACGCTGCTGTTCCATCTGTTGATGCATTATTTACAACAATCAATTCCTCAACCTTTGTAGTTTGAGACAATATACCTGCAATAGATTCC
>JBBQPX010000297.1:0-4383 GCA_038216775.1 Chitinophagales bacterium | reverse complement strand
GGTATGTTAACTAACTTCAACACTGTTCGTAAGAGCGTTAAAAAAATGCAGAGCATTGAAAAAATGCTGGCTGACGGAAGCGCAGAAAGCTTAACCAAAAAAGAGAAATTAACGCTTACACGTGATAAAGAAAAGATGGAGAAAGTGTTAGGTGGTATTGCACAAATAAGCCGTGTACCTGCCGCTGTGTTAATGGTTGATATTGGCCATGAGCATATTGCACTTGCCGAATCAAAAAAATTAGGCATCAGTACTTTTGGCATGGTTGATACAAACAGCGACCCTAATAAAGTTGACTTTGCAATTCCTGCAAATGATGATGCAACTAAATCAATTTCTATCATTGTTAATTATTTAACTGCTGCTATTGCTGAAGGTTTGCAAGAGCGCCAGGCAAATAAAGACGAAGATGATAATGGTGATGCAGACGAAAGTGCAGAAGCGAAAGCAGCACGTTTTGAAGCAAAGCAAGATGGTAGCGACGACAGAAATAAGCGTGGCGGTGGAAGAGGTGTTGCATCTCAACCTAAGCGTCGTGTAGCGGGTCCTAGCCAAGGTGGCAGAAGGCCAGCAGGTGGACCGGGTGGAGCTAGATAGTAACCCCCTCCGCCCCCTAAAGGGGGAACCGTGCAGGAGATTAGTGTGAGGATAGATGTTTGTTTAGTTTTTTGAACCAAGCATTTGGTTTTCAATTAAGCTTCATTAACATCGAACTCTTGTACATCAAACCTTTATTCGGCATTAACGTAGCGTAAAAAATACGTTTTGATGCAATAAAGCATTTTTAATTCTTAATTCTTAATTATCATGAGTGTTACAATAACAGCAGCAGATATTAATAAATTACGCCAAGCAACAGGAGCCGGTATGTTAGATTGCCGCAAAGCATTAACTGAAAGCAATGGCGATTTTGAAGCAGCTATAGATTGGTTGCGTAAACAAGGACAAAAAGTTGCCGCTAAACGCAGCGACCGTGAGGCTAAAGAAGGTGTGGTAATAGCACAAACAACTGCCGATCATAAGAGTGGTATCGTTTTATGTGTAAGTGCCGAAACAGATTTTGTAAGCCGTAACCCAGAGTTTGTAGCTTTTGTACAAACTATTGCTGATGCAGCTATTGCAAATGACGTAAAATCAGCTGAAGAGCTTAAAGCGGTTAAAGTAGGTAACGAAACCGTTGCCGACATGATCAACGATAAACTTGCATCAATTGGCGAAAAAATTGAGGTTTCTCGTTTCGAAAGAGTTGATGCACCTTATGTTGCTTCTTATATACACGGGGCAAACCGTATGGGTGTTTTAGTATCTATGACCAAAGAAGCTGCTGATGCAGGAAAAGACATAGCTATGCAAATTGCAGCGATGAATCCTTTAGCAGTTGACGAAACTTCTATAAGTCAGGAAACAAAAGACAGAGAAAAAGCAATCGCTATCGAAATGATTAAGGCTGAAGGCAAACCTGCAGAAATGGCTGAAAAAATTGCTGATGGAAAAATGAACAGATTTTTTAAAGACAATACTTTAATGGCTCAACCTTTTGTAAAAGATAACAGCAAGTCTGTTGCCGATTATTTAAAAAGCATTGATGCTGATTTAAAAGTTACAGATTTTAAGAGAGTAGCTTTAGGATAATTGTATTTGCATATACTTAAAAGGAGCCGTTAAATTAATTTAACGGCTCCTTTCTTTTTAATACAAGTATGGTTACGATCATTAATTTCCTTCTTCCGCAGGATAAATATTATCAGCCATTTTCCATTTCCCTTTTTCTTTTACAAAAGGAATAACATTCCAAATACGATCATTTTCTGTAGCGCCTTCCCACATCAGCTCAGCACCAATTTTTAAAACAGCTTTATTACCAGTAATAATTACAGCGTATTTATTCTTTGGCGAGCTGTACCATTTGTACGTGTACTCAATCGATTCCTGTCCTCCTGCCCAACGATCATAGTCAAAGCCGACCGGCATTTCTTCGACAGGATCGGCTTTAAAGCAACTGTCGTAGTATTTAAAATTTTTTCTTTCTGTGTTTATATATGCTTCGCTAACATAGGGAACGCTTTGCCTTAGATAAGTAAAATATTTTTCGGCTTCCTTCCATTGTATTTTGTAGGGCGGTCCGTTTTCCTTGCCTTTTCCTTTATACAAATGAAAACTGTTAAACTTCGTTTCATTCTTTTTGTAAAAAGATAGAAAATCGAAAAATACTTTCTTAATAGAAGCTTGCTCGGCATTAAGCTGCGCATGGCATACAAAGCTTATTGATAGCAAGGCTAAAAAAGAAACCACTCTTTTCATGGTAAAGAATATTTAAAAATAATGAAGGTTTATCTTTTGCAAACCTGTATTATTATCGTGCATAAACTCCATTTGGCGAAACAACGGAAGCGGGCCCGCCGGTAATACCTACAGGCGGCACAATAATACTTACTGCTTCTCCATTAACTTTAAGTGTTACGGTTTTTGCATGTATCTCCACACCCTGCTGATAAAATGGCGGCATAGCAGATGGCTCCCTGTTTATTAAATAGGGTTCGCTAAAATCGCTCATTTCCACTTCAAATGTATAGTCACCAACAACGCATTTGCTCAATGCTTTATCAGCAGTGATAGCAATATCGAAAGTAGCAGTTAAAACCGGCGCCTGCTCAAAAGGCGTATCGGCAAAAATATTGGGGCCAAAATATTTGCCCACTTCTTGGTTGGTACTTACAAAACCCATTACCAACGGATTTGCATTAGGATCGGGTTGGTATAAAACCATACCGCTGGCTGCAGAACCTACAGGTGTATTTACCATGCGGCCTAAATGCACGATAATATTGGGCATTTGTAAATCGGGAGAAGTAACGGCAGTTAAATCAATGCCGCCTTCCCAGCTCATCCATTTTGTAACGTTTGTCATGATGTGTTTTTTAAAATTAGTATTTTAGATATTAAATATATGCATTACTGGGGGTTGTTTATATACCCTGCTAAGGGTATATTTAAAGTATGGAAGCATATCAATCTTATTTTGACACTAATAAAGCATCTTGGAATAAACGTACAGTAGTGCATAAGGATTCTGATTTTTATGAACTTGATGCTTTTAAAAAGGGCAAATCATCTTTACATAAAATTGAAATTGAAGAAGTTGGCGACGTAACCGGCAAATCGTTGCTGCACCTGCAATGCCATTTTGGAATGGATACGATGAGTTGGGCAAGGGAAGGTGCAACTTGTGTTGGAGTTGATTTTAGCGACGAGGCAATACATCTTGCCAAAGAAATAAATGAAGAATTACAATTGAATACAGAATTTATCTGCGCAAATATTTTTGACTTAACAGATACTTCAAAAGTTATAGAAACCGGCAGATTTAAGAAAGCTGGTTTTGATATTGTATTTACATCTTATGGCACCATTGGCTGGCTACCCGATTTGGATAAATGGGGCGAAGCCATTTCTTACTTTTTAAAGCCCGGAGGCGTATTTTACATAGCTGATTTTCATCCCACATTGTGGATGATGGACGAATACTTTGAAAAGATTAAATACAATTATTTTAATACAGAAGTGATTACGGAAGAAATTTCAGGCACTTATGCTGACAGAAGTGCTCCAATACAATCGACAGAGCACGGTTGGAATCATCCGTTTTCTGAAATTTTCAATGCATTAATAAAGTACGGATTACGGATAGACTTATTTAATGAGTTCCCTTTTACGCCTTATAATTGTTTTAATAATCTTGAGCTAGCTGCGGATGGTATGTGGAGAATAAAAGAGTTAGCCGAAAAAATGCCTATGATGTATTCGATAAAAGCAACTAAACGCTGATAAAAATATATCTTCGCAAAAAATAAATATAACAGATGCTACCTAAGTACAAACGAATTCTGCTGAAACTTTCTGGTGAATCTTTAATGGGCGATAAAAATTTTGGATTAGATAGTGAAGTAATTGCCCGCTATGCACAAGATATAAAATCAATAACAGAATTAGGAGTACAGGTGGCCATAGTAATTGGCGGCGGTAATATTTACCGTGGTATGAACGAAGCTGAAAGTGGCATTGAACGTGCACAGGGAGATTACATGGGCATGCTGGCTACCGTTATAAATGGTATGGCATTACAAAGTGGTATGGAAAAAGCCGGCATTTACACCAGGCTGCAAAGTGCCATTAAAATGGAACAGATTGCAGAACCATATATACGCAGAAGGGCCATGCGCCACTTAGAAAAGGGAAGAGTAGTTATTTTTGGTGCAGGTACTGGTAATCCATATTTTACTACGGATACGGCAGGCTCTTTAAGGGCAATTGAAATTAAAGCTGATGTAATTTTAAAAGGAACAAGAGTAGATGGCATTTATACTGCAGACCCGGAAAAAGATC
>JBBQPX010000296.1:0-4400 GCA_038216775.1 Chitinophagales bacterium | reverse complement strand
TACCTTTGCCGCCCCAAATAGTTCTTTAGTAGTAATTATGGAATTGGGAGTTACCACATAATGTTGTAACGCTATCACCAAAAAAAGTAAAAAAATGGCAAAAGAGATCACCGGCTATGTCAAACTCCAGTGTAAAGGAGGACAAGCCAATCCGGCACCACCAATTGGACCTGCCTTGGGTTCTAAAGGTATCAACATCATGGAGTTCTGCAAATCATTCAATGCAAGAACCCAGGATAAACAGGGTAAAGTGCTTCCTGTATTAATCACCGTTTATGCTGACAAATCATTCGAATTTGTCATAAAAACTCCACCCGCAGCAGTGCAATTGATGGATGCAGCTAAAATTACTAGTGGCAGTAAAGAACCTAACCGTGTAAAGGTTGGAAAAGTTACCTGGGCTCAGGTAGAAGAAATCGCCAAAGATAAAATGGAAGATTTAAACGCTTTTTCAATTAACAGCGCCTTGAAAATGATTGCCGGTACTGCTCGCAGTATGGGTTTAACAGTTGACGGAACAGCCCCTTGGGAAAATTAATTATCAACCTAAAATTTGTAAAAAATGATTACGAAAAAAAGAAAAGTAGCAAATACTAAGGTTGATATTAACAAAGCTTATTCCTTAAAGGAAGCTTCAACTTTAGTTAAAGAAATAAACACAACAAAATTCGATAGTTCTGTTGATATTCATATCAAATTAGGCGTTGACCCTAAAAAAGCAGATCAGGCAATCCGTGGTACGGTATCATTACCGCACGGAACCGGTAAAACAAAGCGTGTTTTGGTTTTATGTACGCCAGATAAAGAGGCCGAAGCAACAGCTGCCGGTGCTGATTTTGTTGGTTTAGATGAATTCATCACAAAAATTGAAGGCGGTTGGACAGATATTGATGTAATTGTAGCCACACCATCTGTAATGCCAAAAATTGGTAAACTAGGTAAAGTGTTAGGCCCACGTAACTTGATGCCCAATCCTAAAACTGGTACCGTTACTAACGATGTAGCAGGTGCCATTACAGATTTGAAAGGCGGTAAAATTGCTTTTAAAGTAGATAAAGTAGGTATCATCCACGCATCTGTTGGAAGAGTAAGTTTTTCACCTGAAAAAATTGCTGAAAACAGCCAGGAACTTATTAATGCAGTAGTTAAACTAAAACCATCTTCAAGTAAGGGAACTTATGTTAGAGGTGTTAGTATGGCCAGCACAATGAGCCCGGGTATTTCAATTGACACAAAATCTGTTCTAAACTAAGAGCCTCACCCAGCCTCTCCTGAAGGAGAGGGGTAGGATTAAAAAATAATTGATATGACAAAACAGGAAAAAAATGATGTGATTGAAGTACTGAAAGGAAAGTTTGAGCAGTACAACAATTTCTACATTACCGATACAGAAAGCCTTACCGTAGCACAGGTAGGCAAATTACGCAACCATTGTTTTAACAAGCAGGTTGAAATGAAAGTGGCTAAAAATACATTGATCAGAAAAGCATTAGAAAGCTTAGATGCTGAAAAATACAGCGGCGTTTTCGATTCACTGCATCAGGTAACAGCCTTGATGTTCAGCGAAAATCCGAAAGATCCTGCTATGATTATCAGCAGTTTCCGTAAGGAAAATAATAACGAAAAGCCTTTGCTTAAAGCTGCTTTTATTAACGGTGATATATTTGTAGGCAACGATCAATTGAAAGCATTAACTCAGATTAAGACCAAGAATGAATTGATTGGTGAAGTAATCGGATTATTGCAATCGCCAATACAACGCGTATTGGGTGCTTTACAAAATAAAGATGCTGAAAAAGCAGCACCTGAAGTTGAAGCACCAGTTGCAGAAGCTCCAGTTGCAGAAGCACCAGTAGCAGAGGCACCAGTTGCAGAGGCACCAGTTGCAGAAGCACCAGTAGCAGAGGCACCAGCAGAAGCAGCACCGGAAGCTCCGGCCGCTGAAGAAGCAAAAGCTGACGATGAAACACCACAGGCTTAATAAAAACCTGTAAAAATTTAAAATTAGCCTGTTAGCATATCAGCTGATTAGCTTATTAAATAAAGACAACAATTTTTTAAAAACTCTCCGTCGGATCCAACATAGGGTGTGAAGCCGGAAAAAAAAACAAACATTATGGCAGACGTAAAAGTATTAGCTGAATCATTAGTAGGCTTAACAGTAAAAGAAGTACAGGAATTAGCAGAATTCTTAAAATCAGAGTACGGTATTGAACCAGCTGCAGCTGCAGTTGTTATGAGTGCAGGTGGCGATGGTCCTGCTGCTGTAGAAGAGAAAACAGCATTTGATGTTATCTTGAAAGCTGCGGGTCCAAACAAATTAGCGGTTGTAAAAATCGTTAAAGAATTAACAGGATTAGGATTGAAGGAAGCTAAAGATTTAGTTGATGGCGCTCCAAAACCAGTTAAAGAAGGTGCTGATAAAGCAACTGCAGAAGAAATTAAAGCTAAATTAACTGAAGCAGGTGCTGAAGTTGAAATTGCTTAATTAATTCCTTTAAAAATAATCTAAAAAGCCGGTTCGCATAAAAGCGAATCGGCTTTTTAGATTTATCTGTCCCATAAATAGAATTTTTAGATAAAAGACAAAATTCTGTATTTTTAAGAAAAATGTCTTAATTTTGTTTGAAATAGAGATATATGGGTTACGCTTTCGATAACGAAATACAAAATTACCTTGTTGAAGAACAACAGGCACTTTATATAGTTTCAAATTCGCTTAAGGGAGTATATGCAGGTTCTGTAGATGAAGTGATTAGCGTGTCTGGGTATGATAAAACACAAATTGAGCAAATTATGGATACCTCTTATAAAACATACTCCCGTTATAAAAAAGATAAAAAGCGCCTTAATCCAGATCAAAGTGAAAGAATTTTAAAATTAAAAAGTTTATTCACTTTTGGTATTACGGTTTTTGGAAGCAAAGAGTCTCTAGCCAAATGGATGCAAAAACCTGCATTTGGTTTAAATAACCTTATCCCCAACGAAGCCATAAAAACGAGTACAGGTATAGATTTGGTGCTAAATGAAATTACTAATATCGCTTATGGAAATCTTGCATAAGCCATGCTAGTATATCGTATCACTTTAGAAAAATATTGCCAACAGTTATTTGCTCCCGGCACGGAAGGACGATGGAACAGCCGTGGCTATTTTATCATATACACTGCGGGTAGTAGGGCTTTAGCTTGTTTAGAAAATTTGGTGCACCGCGATAGCGAAGGGCTCAAAAGCCTTTTCAAGGTAATTGTTATTGACATACCTACAGAAGTAGAAATAACAGCATTACCAGTTGAGGAATTGCATAAAAACTGGACAATGGCTGAAAACCTCTTTCGCACCAGGCAAATTGGCAACAATTGGCTAAGTTCGCTAACCTCCTGTGTTATAAAAGTGCCTTCAGCTATAATACAAGGCGAATTCAATTTTTTAATAAATCCTGCTCATCGTGATTTCGCAAAAATCAGTATAAAAAATTTGGAGGAATTTGAGTTTGATAGCAGGTTGAAATAGCTCAATTAGTATAAAACAAGTTTAAAGCCCACTTTTTCTTCAGAGCGGCTTTTTGCTTTCCGCTCATAATATTCTCCTTACGGAAACAAAAATAAAATGCACATTTGTAAAATTATTTTTTAAAAACTAACAATACATGAAACATCTTGCTATCGTTCTTTCAATTTGCTCCATTGCATGTTTTACAGCATGTAACGATGCTGGTACAGCAAAAGTAGATGCCCGTACCTCTTTTTTTGAAAAAAGCGGAATGGACTCCGCTGTAAAACCAGGCGATAATTTTTTTAATTACGTAAACGGCACCTGGGTAAAAAATGCAATTATACCTGATGACCAAAGTGGTTGGGGAACTTTTTATATTATTTACGAGAACAATCTTAAAAACCTGAAGGGTATTCTGGAAGATGCCGCTAAAGGCAAGTCAGCAAAAGGAAGTTTGGAGCAAAAAGTAGGAGATTATTATGCAAGCGGCATGGATACAGTTGCTATTGAAAAAGTAGGGGCTGCTCCATTAAAACCTATGCTGGCAAAAATTGATGCGGTTAAAGATTATAAGGAACTGATGAATTTAATTGCAGAGTCTTATGCAAAAGGCGAAGGCGATTTACTGGGCTTTTATGTTGGGGCCGACGAAAAAAACAGCAAGCAGAATATCGCTATTTTTTCCCAATCGGGCTTAAGCCTGCCTGAAAAGGATTACTACACCAAAAAGGACAGTGCCAGCGTTGCAATAAGGGCCGGATTAATAAGATATGCAGCAAAAATGTTTGCATTAACGGGAGTTGATAGTGTTACTGCTAATAAAATTGCGGCTGCAGTTCTTGCGTTAGTATCGGAGTTTGCTACATCGCTGCGCAGTCCGGTTGAATTTAGAGTTGCTCAATAAT
>JBBQPX010000295.1:0-4425 GCA_038216775.1 Chitinophagales bacterium | reverse complement strand
AACATGCACTGGCACAAACTCCTGTCCGCTTGCCTTTGCCTTGGATGCTATAAAGAAAACTTCTTCAACAGGGGCATCCTGAATAGCTATACAGCCTACTGAAACGCAATTGCCATGTATAAAAATATTGCCGCCAGGCTTTTTGGCATTGCATAAATACTTATCAGATGCATTTGGGTAATTAAGCCCCAAAGACATGTGGTAATTGCTTTTTGCGTTAAACTCATTTATGTAATAAAAGCCCTCGGGTACCTGGTTATCTCCCTCCTCACGTTTTGGCCCTATGCTGCCGCTTTGCATGCAAATATTATAGGTTTTAAAAAGCGAAAAGATACTATCGCCCGGTTTGGCTATTACCCACAGTTCCAGTTTTCTATCGTATTTAAATGACCGTATGTAAACAGCCTGCGGTGGCCAGGATAAATTCTTGTTTTTAAAATCTCTTTTAATAGAATCTTCCAGCGCATTAGCACCGGAATTATTACCTACATAAGCCTTTTGCCCCTGCACAACCGTACCTTGAGCAAATATATTCGCAGCGGCAAAAAATGTAAAACAGGCAGTTAATAATGTTTGTATAATACGTTGTTTCATGGCTAGGTACTTTCAATGCTGTAGAACAAAATTAAAAATTTTATTCAAACTTCATAATTAAACTTGGTTGCATGCAAAATGGTGTAACAAATTTGGCACATAACTGCCTTGATATTTATTGCTTCTATTTCGCTTAAAATTAATATCCCGCCTGCGGAAATAAATAAAAAACGATATGCTTAACTGCCCCAAAAACTTAGTGCTGCTTTCATTCAACAGTACATTTAAACTACAGGTTCCCCCGTGCATCTTGCTCTCTTTCTAAAGCTTCAAACAAGGCTTTAAAATTCCCTTTACCAAAACTCTGTGCACCTTTACGCTGTATTATTTCAAAAAACAGCGTTGGTCTGTCTTCAAGCGGCTTGCTGAAAATTTGCAAAAGGTAGCCTTCTTCATCCCGATCAATTAAAATACCCAATTCCTGCAAAGGCTGCAGGTCTTCATCAATTTTACCTACACGGTCTAAAACGGTAGCATAATAACTTTCGGGAATGTTCAAAAATTCAATGCCTCTTTTTTGTAGTTCTTTCACCGTTTTTACAATATCGGCCGTTGCGATGGCGACGTGCTGCACGCCTTCGCCATTATAAAAATCAAGGTACTCTTCTACCTGACTTTTTTTCTTGCCTTCTGCCGGTTCGTTAATCGGGAATTTTACATACCCATTGCCATTGCTCATCACCTTACTCATTAATGCAGAGTATTCGGTAGAGATATCGTTATCATCAAAACTTAAAATATTTTTAAAGCCCATTACATCTTCATAGAATTTTACCCAAGGGTTCATCTGGTTCCAACCTACATTACCAACGCAATGGTCAACATACAATAAGCCGGTGCTTTCAGGATTGTAGTTGGATTCCCACTTTCTAAAACCGGGCATAAATGCACCTTTATAATTTTTTCTCTCCACAAATAAATGCACCGTTTCTCCATAAGTATGAATACCACTTAATATTACTTCCCCATCAGCATCTTCAAGTTTGGTTACTTCCATGTAAGGCTTGGCACCACGCATGGTTGTTTCTTTAAATGCACTTGTTGCATCATCAACTTTTAATGCTAAAATCTTTACGCCATCGCCATGTTTGTAAATATGCTCTGCAATAGGATTATCATTTCGCAAGGGTGTTGTTAAAACAAACGTTAGTTTATTCTGGCTAATTACATAACTCACTTTATCCATCATACCTGTTTCTGGCCCTGCATAGGCAAGCGATTGAAACCCGAATGCTGTTTTATAAAAATGGGCTGCCTGCTTAGCATTACCCACGTAAAATTCTACATAATCTGTACCATGTAAAGGCAAAAAATCAGCATTGATATTATTAGATATTTTTGGCTCTGATGTAATTGTTGTTTCCATTGTAGTTATTTTGAAATGAAGAAAAAGTTGCCCGTCCAAAGGATCCTGTGGGCTAAAACCCTGAATTTCGCAGAAAAAATTTCAGCGTTGTCTGCGCCTTCTGCGGGGGAAATCAAATTAATTCACGGTATCCATGGCAAGCGCTAACATCAGCAAAGAATAGCTGTTGCGCTTATCAGAAAAGATTTTGTGTGGATAATCGGGAATCATTGTTGGCTCAAAGGTAATAAAAATCCAGAGCGAAGTCGAAGGAAATAATTTGCAGATTCGAGCGTAGTCGAGAAACGGTAATTACGAAAGAATATTATAATTTCATAAAATGATATATAATACTCAACAGGAAGCATACTATGTTTACATCATTTTATGCAGTGATGAGAGCTATTATACCGGCTTAACGGATGATTTAATGAGAAGATTTGAAGAACATACCAGCGGGTTTTATGAAACCTGCTATACATTTAAGAGAAGACCACTTGTATAAAAATATTATGAAGCCATCCCTTTTTTAAATGGTGCTGTTGAAAGAGAAATTCAGATTAAAGTATGGTCAAAAGCAAAGAAAAAAGCGTTGATAGAAGGGAATTTTCATAAGCTTCAGTTACTTTCGCAATGCAATAATTTCACTCATCATAAATACAAAGATTTGGAACAAGGTCTCGACAACGCTCGACCAGAAGAACAATCCACTCAACTCCCGAAAGAATCGGGAAAGGTTCCCGCTGGGCAACCTAAAGTTGGAATCCTCGGAGGTGGCCAACTTGGTCGTATGTTATTACAAGCGGCGGCTAATTATCCTGTAGAAACATTTGTTATGGAAAATGATGCTTCCTGCCCATCGGCGCATTTGTGTCATCATTTTACAAAAGGCGATATCAGCAACTTTGATGATGTATATAATTTTGGTAAGGGGCTTGACGCATTAACTATTGAGATTGAAGCTGCAAATGTGGAAGCGCTGGAAAAACTGGAAAGCGAAGGTGTGCGTGTCTATCCAAAACCAGCAGCCCTGAAAATTATTAAGAATAAAATTTTACAAAAGCAGTTTTATAAAATAAACGAAATTCCTACAAGCGATTTTATCATCACCCAAAATAAAGCTGAACTAAGCCACCACAGCGGCTTTTTGCCTGCCGCTCATAAAATTGCTATGGGTGGTTACGATGGCCGGGGTGTGGAAATATTAAGAACGACAAATGATTTTGAAAAAGGATTTGATGCGCCAGCTGTATTAGAAAAACTGGTGACTATCAAAAAAGAAATCGCTGTAATTATTGCTGTAAACGATGCTGGCGCAAATGCAGTTTACCCATCGGTAGATATGGTTTTTGATAATCGTCTTAATGTATTGGAATATCAGATAAGCCCTGCCGACCTGCCTGACAAAGTATTGTGGAAAGTGGAAGCTGTTGCCTTAAAAGTGGTTAAAGATTTAAAAAGCCCCGGCATTTTTGCTGTTGAACTTTTTGTAGATATTGATGATCAGGTTTTTGTAAACGAAACGGCACCTCGTGTACACAACAGCGGGCATCACAGCATTGAGGCAAACTACAGCTCTCAATTTGATATGCTTTGGCGCATAATGCTGGATTATCCTTTAGGCAGCACCGAACACATTTTACCAGCTGCCATAGTAAATCTTTTAGGTGCAGAAGAAAATACTGGCGAAGCTATTTACGAAGGCCTTAAAGAGATTATGCAGATAGAAAATGTGTTTGTACACATATATGGTAAAAAAGAAACAAAACCCGGGCGCAAAATGGGACATATTACTATTTTAAGTAAGGAAAAGCAGGAATTAATACATCAGGCAAACCGTATTAAACAAACAGTTAAGGTTATAGCCAGAAAATAGTTCCCTTATCCTGAAATTTGTCCGTTAATACCTTTTTTGAACCGTTTCCCTTAATATTCATCAACTTAGGCGACAGTTTTTTGTTAAAACAGCGTCTAAGTATATTAAATAATCTACTACTAATAATAAAAATGAAGGTACTTAACTACGGCTTTGGTCTGCTATTGTTAGCCTTTTCTGCCTGTAATTCAGGAAAAGAAGATGCAAAAGCTGCGGATGCAAAAAAGGTAAAACCACCGGTAAAAGTGGAAGCTTTTATTGTTACTGCAAAAGTATTGGCGCAGGATATTGAAGTGCCCGGAAGCCTTATTCCTGCGGAAGAAACGGAACTTCACCCGGAAGTTTCGGGCCGTGTTACAGGCATTTATTTTAATGAATGCAGTTATGTAAGTCAGGGAAGCCCGATAGTTAAACTATATGATGGCGATTTACAGGCACAGCTAAATAAATCGAGAGTACAATTAAAAGTTGCGCAGGAAACTGCCGCCCGTTACGAAGCATTATTAAAAATTAGCGGGGTGAGTCAACAGGAGTACGAGAACTTTAAATTATCAGTAAATAACATTCAGGCAGATATAAACATTATACAGACGAGCATTGCCAGAACCAT
>JBBQPX010000294.1:0-4446 GCA_038216775.1 Chitinophagales bacterium | reverse complement strand
CCAAACCATAGTAAGTAAGTTCCTGCGCAATTAACATTACTTCTTTTACGCCGCGGTCAACCAAACGCTTTGCTTCATCTACCAACGATTCAATAGGGCGACTAACATGCTGCCCTCGCATCAGCGGAATAGCACAAAATGAACAAGTACGATTACAGCCCTCACTTATCTTCATGTAGGCATAATGTTGCGGTGTGTACAGCAACCTTTCGCCCATTAAATCAGTTTTATAATCAGCCTCAAAAGTTTTTAAAATATTCGGCAGTTCCATAGTACCGAAATAGGCATCCACTTCGGGTATCTCCGCTTCCAGGTTATTTTTATAACGTTCGCTAAGGCAACCGGTAACATATACTTTATCAATTTTTCCTCTGCGCTTTAATTCCACCTGTTGCAAAATGGTATTTATACTTTCTTCTTTTGCTTTTTCTATAAAGCCGCAAGTATTTACAACCACAATATTGTGATCTTTTTTTGCATTTTCGTGCACTACATCAATATCGTTTGCAATCAACTGCCCGCTAAGCACTTCACTATCAACCATATTCTTACTACAACCTAGTGTAATGATGTTTACTTTATCTTTTTTAATCGATTTTGTCTTCATAATATTGGGTGCAAAGTTAAGGTTTTAGCGATGCAGTTATTGGAGCTATTTTTCAAAAAATTTGTACTGGGAATTTTGAATTTGAATAAATATTTATTTAAAAAAGATGTTTTTTTATTGTTTATCAATAAATAATTTCTATTTTTGCTTTCTACATTAAAATACAAGCAAAATGACAACTAAAACAAAGACAGAAACTATCCTCACCGTAATGAATGTTTTAACATGGATTACTTTTATTGGTTTGATGATTGAAGCTGGTGCTGTTCTTATATCCTACGGAGTAAGTATATCTTATCCTAAGGCAGCAATGAATATGTATAAGGGACTTGATTTTTACAGCCTAAGCAACTACGACTTTTGGCAATACACAGGAATTGTTACGCTTAAAGCAGCAATTTTAATTATAGAAGCCTACACTGCATTTCTTGTAATTAAAGTGCTTTCAAAAATTAAAATAACTAACCCTTTTACCATGGATGTGGCTAAAAGGCTTGAAAATATTGCCTACACGCTTATTTTGGCGTGGGTTGCTATTATGTTTTACAATGGACAATTGAAATGGCTATCGAAAACGGTTGCGGATTTACAGAATCGCAGCCTTCCAAATGAGTTAATAATTTATGCCGGATTGGTTTTTGTAATTGCCCAGATTTTTAAGAAAGGTGTAGAAATTCAAATTGAAAACGAATTAACTGTGTAACCATGCCGATAATTGTAAATCTGGATGTGATGATGGCAAAAAGAAAGATGTCGCTTAACGAACTTTCTGAAAAGGTTGAGCTCACATTATCTAACCTGTCGATATTAAAAACCGGCAAAGCAAAAGCAGTGCGCTTTAGCACGCTTGAAGCAATTTGTAAAGCGTTAAACTGCCAGCCCGGAGATATTTTAGAATACACAGAAGATTTATCACCAGATTAAAAATTTCCAATAATTAAAATATAACGCTTTACCAAACGTCCTCCAATATATAAATGAGTTTAAAAAATTACCACTTATCCTGTTTAAAACCCTATTGTGAATAATGACACTACGGTTACAATTTAGTTTAATTAACTTGCACCGGATTTTAAAAAAAAGTATAGCAACATGAAACAGAAACTACTGCTGATGTTAACCATCGGCCTTTGCACTGCATTAAGCAGTTTTGCACAAACATTCTCTAAAATTACCGGCCAGGTTAATGATAACGGCGGAAAAGCAGTTACTGCAGCCACCATTATGTTACAATCTGCAAAAGACTCCTCTCTGGTAAAAACTGCATTTACCGATAGTAAAGGCAGTTATGAAATTATTCAGGTTAAACCAGGTCGCTACTTCGTAACTACATCGATAGTTGGTATGCAAAAAACAAGCACTGCAACTTTTGAGGTTGCAGAAAATACAACAGCTGTTGCGCCATCACTTGTGCTTCAACCGGTTACTAAAAGCCTGCAAGGCGTTGTGGTAACAAGCCAAAAGCCAATAGTGGAAGTAAAGGCTGATAAAACCATTTTAAATGTAGAAGGAACTATTAATGCTGTAGGGCAAGATGCCCTTGAGCTGCTAAGAAAATCGCCAGGCGTTATGGTTGATAAAGATGATAATTTAAGCCTTGCGGGTAAAAATGGTGTGCAGGTTTATATTGATGGAAAGCCAAGTCCACTTTCAGGTGCCGATCTTGCAGCCTACCTCAAATCGCTACAATCTGCGCAGATTGAGGCAATTGAGTTAATTACAAACCCTTCTGCCAAATATGAAGCTGCAGGAAACGCAGGTATCATCAACATCAAACTAAAAAAGAATAAAACCTTTGGTACTAATGGAAGTGTAAATGCGGGTTACAACATCGGTACTTACTCAAAATACAATGCAGGTTTTGCATTAAACCATCGCAATGCAAAAATGAACTTGTTTGGTAACTATAATTTTAATACCAGCCTGAACGAAAGTAATTTTAAATTATATCGTGAATTGGGTGACACTATTTTCGACCAGAATCAACGCATTTTAAGCCGTAATAAATACGGACATAATTACAAGGCAGGTGCAGATATTTTCATAAATAAAAAAAGCACCATTGGCTTTATGGTTAATGGCAATATTTCTGATGGCACTACTGAAACAAATGGCCGGATGAACATCATATATAAGCCAACCAATAACATTGACAGGGTGTTGGTATCAAGTGGTGATAATGCTTCAAAAAGAGATAACATTAATGCCAACATTAACTATCGCTATGCAGTAACAGGTGGTACTGAATTAAATATTGATGCTGACTATGGTAATTTTAAAATAAGAAGTAACCAGTACCAACCAAACGATTATTACAATGCAGGTGGAAATATAAAACTGTACAGTAATAATTACCGCATGATTTCCCCAACTGATATTGACATTGTTTCTTTTAAGGCTGACTATGAGCGTAATTTTCAGAAAGGCAGATTAGGCTTTGGAGGAAAAATCGGTTATGTAAAAACTGATAACAATTTCAGTCGCTATAACGTAATTGGCGGCACAGATATTTACGATAAGGATAAAAGCAATCGTTTTAAATACACTGAAAACATTAATGCAGGTTATGTAAACTTTAACCGTGCCTATAAAGGTTTTATGTTTCAGGTTGGTTTGAGGGTTGAAAATACGATATCAGACGGAAGATCAACCGGTTTACAGTATGACAACACTACAATGACTTATAAAAACTACGATTCAGCTAATCGTCGTAATTACACAGATGTTTTTCCAAGTGCAGCATTAACTTTCAACAAAAATCCGATGAGCCAGTTTGGATTAACCTTCAGCCGTAGAATTGACAGACCTGCTTACCAGGATTTAAATCCGTTTGAATTTAAGTTGAATGATTATTCTTTTATGAAAGGTAATACAAACCTTAGGCCTCAATACACCAACAGCTTTGGTTTAACACATACCTACAAATACAAATTGAATACACAGTTGAACTACAGCCACGTAAAAGATATTTTTACGCAATTGCCTGATACGACCGAGGGTTCAAAAAGTTTTATGAGTAAAAGAAATTTAGCTACGCAGGATATTGTTAGTCTGAATATCAGCTATCCTTTTCAATACAAATGGTATAGCTTTTTCGCTAACGTAAATTCTTACTACTCCAAGTACAAAGCCAACTTTGGTGGTGGTGATAGAAATGTAAATCTTGATGTAACTGCATTAACTTTTTATATGCAGAACAGCTTTAACCTGGGGAAAGGCTATAAAGCAGAGTTAAGTGGATTTTATGCATCGCCAACAATATGGCAGGGCACATTTAAAAGTATAGCCATGTACAGTATTGATGGAGGTTTGCAAAAAACTATTTTAAAAGGTAAAGGAATGTTGAAGGCTTCAGTTAGCGATATTTTTCACCTGATGAAATTTAAAGGGTATACCAATTTCACAGGCCAATACACTGAAGCAAGCGGCCGTTGGGAAAGCCGTCAATTTAAAATAAACTTTAATTACCGTTTCGGAAATTCGCAGGTAAAAGCTGCACGCCAACGTAAAACTTCTATTGAAGAGGAAAACAAAAGAACGCAGCAGAGCAATGGAAATATGGGAGCTGGTGGCAATTAATATTTGATATTTAATAAAAAAATCCGCTTTGAAAATATCAAAGCGGATTTTTTTGTCACGGCATTGTAAAGGAATGCTGCACAAGGAACTCGGTTTAACGCTACTTTAACTGTGTTTTATATTTTCTTAACAGCAAAAGTTTAAAATTCTTTCGATATTTGTATCAGCAATTAAAAATAAAACAATAAAGATTTTCTCATAAGCAGTTAGTTTTGGTAACCGGCCCCTGTTTCTACAGGGGCTTCTTTTATGCATTAAAG
>JBBQPX010000293.1:0-4448 GCA_038216775.1 Chitinophagales bacterium | reverse complement strand
TAACTAAGAAAGATTCTTCTGTTTGCCAGGTTATGAAAGATTCGGCGGACAGCATACGCCAGACCATTATTGCTAAAAATGATGTTCGCACTTTTTATGGACAGTATTATGCTAACGGAGGTGTGCAGGCTGAATTACCTTTAGATAACTTTGGACAATACCATGGCACCGGCATTTTTTATTATGAAGATGGCAGCGTGCAGAGCAGCGGCGCTTTTAACCATGGGCTTAAAAACGGCGAATGGAAAGTTTATAATGAAAAAGGAGAGGTAACTGCAACTGATACCTACGATAAAAACGGTCAGCCAATTTCCCACACAGATAAACCGTAACATTTACTTAATTATTTGTTTACACTGTATAAACATACTGCATATATCTTACACTTCTATAGCAGTAAGTTTAAAAATGCATTAAAATTTCCTTAGCAATTAGCAAGTTTTCTCATGCTCCCACCCGGTATTCTTATCTAGGGTGGCTTTTTTTTTAGAAAATGAGTCTATTGTTACGTAATTGTTACTATGCACATTTAAAGCACATTTTTTTTCACATAGGTAATTTCAGGAAAATTGAAATTATATTCACAGTCGCAACATCAAAAAATCAGATTATGAAATGGGTTAGCATTGACAACACTTCATCAAGAGAAATTTTTGAATTAAGAGAAGATGAAAAAGTTTTAGCCGATATCTCTTTCAGTAAGCAAACGCGTTTTGTACGCATTGTAAGCGACCTTGGTAAAAGAATGTTTTCGTTTGAAAAGCGAGGACTTCTGCATCCATTTAAAATAATAAGAAACGAATACGGTATAAAACTGGGCAGGGTTGAAGAAACAAAACCCGGTGCAGGCAAAGGTTATGTAGTGCTTGAAGACAAACGCTATTTTTACGTTTATGATAAAGATAACTCCGGTGAGCTGGCATTGTATGATGATGAAACCATGCAGAACAATCTGCTGACATGCAGCTTTAATGCAATCGCATTAGGATTAAACAAAACAAAATCTTTACTAGATACAAAATTTGCAAGCCTGCTGTTAATGCTATGCTGGTACACATTTCAGCCACATAATACACATGCACAACAAATTTTGCGTGATGCGGATTTAATATTGTCATAATACCTTCTTAATATTCTGGTTATATCGCAGGTGTTACTTTGTAAAACATCTGTATATGAAAATTGTAACCTCATTACTGCTTTGCTTTTTTACAATAATTTCCTACGCACAGCAAAATAAAAACTCACCTAATATTTTCATTATTATTACTGATGGCTTTTCGCTGGCAGGAAGTTTTTAATGGTGCAGATTCTGCCATTATTAATAAACCGGCTTACGTAAAAGATACTGCCTTGTTAAAAGAAATATACTGGAATAATGATGTAGAAATAAGAAGGAAATTATTAATGCCTTTTGTGTGGAACACTATTGAAAAGAACAGTTCATTATATAGAAACAAAAATTTTAATAACTCAGTTTCCGTAGCAAATGCCTATAAGTTTTCGTATGCCGGTTATAATGAAATTTTAACCGGCTATGCCGATCCTGCTGTAATAAAAAACAGTAAAAAATGGAATGCAAATGAAAACCTGTTGGAATACCTTAACAACCAAGCTGAATACAAAAACAGTGTGGCTGCTTTTGCAAGCTGGAATTTATTTGAATACATACTTAATAAAAAACAAGGCTCCTTTTATTTAAACAACGGCTACCAAACTATAAATCATAACTCAATATCACCCACAGAATCACTAGCCAATGCCGTACAAGATAGCGTTGTAAACAATATGCAAAGCACACGAAATGATATGCTTACGTTTGTAACTGCAAAAGAATACATACAAACGCAACATCCAAAAATTGCTTTACTAAGTTTTGGCGAAACTGATGAACATGCGCACAGCGGCAACTATGATGAATACCTGCAATCAGCACATTTGTTCGATCAGTTTATGGCACAACTATGTTACCTCGTTAATAAAGATCCATTCTATAAAAACAATACCAGCTTTATAATTACTACAGATCATGGGCGTGGAAACGGCACTGCAAATTGGGTAAGGCACGGTTTGTTTACTCCTGGTAGCAGCGACACCTGGTTAATGACTATCGGACCGGCTTTTACAAAAGAAGGAGAAGCAAAAACAAAATCAGAAAAGTTTAATGAGCAAATTGCGCAAACCGTTGCCCTCGCTTTAGGTTATCATTTTAATCCGGATCACCCCGTTGCCGAGCCTCTTTTAATTACCGCAGGCACAGTCAAATAGTAACCTTCCCTTTACGTTGGCTTAATAATTTGTTAAACGCCTGCCTATAATTTGCAACAAAACAAATTAATTATGCAAACACGGCAATCATTGCTACAAAAGAACGAACCATATTTTACAGGATTGTTAATTACATTAATTGCCGCAGGTTTATTTTTAATGCTGGTTGGCAAAGAAGCGGCATTCTTCTCTCTCAACAGTTACCACCCGTTTTATTTAAATGTATTTTTTATAAATTACACTTTTATGGGTGATGGTATTTTTGCAATATGCCTTATTGCCGTTTTTTTCTTCTATTTTAAAAAACGGCAACTTGGTTTC
Organism: Chitinophagales bacterium; assembly: GCA_038216775.1. Taxonomy (GTDB): domain Bacteria; phylum Bacteroidota; class Bacteroidia; order Chitinophagales; family Chitinophagaceae; genus Ferruginibacter. The sequence continues at coordinate 1,859 of JBBQPX010000293.1, read as the reverse complement.
GCTTTGTTATATGCCTTTCTAATTTCTGGCATTGCTGCGCAGATAATAAAAAACCTGGTTAACTCGCCAAGGCCAAAACTTTATTTTGAAGCCGGAACTTATCTCCATTTTATTGATGGTGTTACAGTTACTGGTAATTCCGGTTTTCCTTCAGGCCACACCGCTACTGCCTTTGCTATTGCTACAGTTTTGGTATTACTAATGAAAACTAAAAACCTGCAGTTATTAATTTTAGCTGCTGCAATTCTTGTTGGCTACTCACGTATTTACCTGGCACAACATTTTTTATTAGATGTTATTATTGGCGCTTTACTCGGCAGTATTTGCGGTGTACTGGCTGTTTATCTTGCTCAAAACCGAATAATGATTAAACGGTCAATTAAAAAAATGCACAGCCTGCCGGCAGATGCAGCTACATCTACCAGCACTATTCAAACTGCATGATGCATTAATTGAAATTTTGTATTTTTTTACGAAAAAGCATATCGAAAAAAAAGCTGCATATTCAGATGCTTCTGCAGACAAACAATTGCTATTGAATAACCATATCTTTTGAATTACAAAAAGAAAACATTGCTGCTGATTATAATTGCCACTTTAGTAAGAGTGATAACAGCATGTTGTATTGGCTTAGGTAATGATGAAGTGTATTACCGCATGTATGCCCAATATCTGCAATGGAATTATTTTGATCATCCACCAATAGTTGGCTGGCTTATCCGGCTTACTACAGCCAACCTTTTTTTTACTAACGAAATTTTTATACGCCTGGGCGCAATCATCAGCGCAGCAATAACAACATGGTTTATTTTTTTAAGCGGAAAAAAAATCAGCAATGAGCAAACGGGTTACCTGGCGGCCATAATTTACACTGCCAGTATTTACGGAAGTATAATTGCCGGCACTTTTATTTTACCCGATTCACCGCAAATGATTTGCTGGTCAGTTAGTTTGTACCTGCTTATTAATATTGCCAGCTATAGCAACATTAAACGTACCAAAAAACGGGACATAATTCTTTTTGGCATTGTAGCTGGTATCGGTATGCTTTGTAAAATACATACTTCGTTTTTGTGGTTTGGGCTGTTGCTATATTTTACATTTCACAACCGGCAGTGGTTTAAGCAGCCCACATTATATATTGCCGGAGTTATTACGTTAGCACTATTTTACCCAGTAATACACTGGAATATTGATAACCACTTTGTTACTTACCTGTACCACAGCGAACGTGTACGTGTAACAAATAGTGGATTAAATTTGTCTTCGCTTTTCACTTTTTTAGGTGGACAACTATTTTATTGCAACCCCATAATTTTCTTTTTTATGGTTGCGGCAACTGTTGCAACTTTTAAAAATAATTTGCCTCTTTTATCATCTCAAAAAAATATGCTTTTGTATTGCAGCCTGCCGCTGATAGTTATTGCTACACTAATCGCATTATTTAAACCCGTATTACCGCATTGGACCGGCCCGGCTTTTTATGGGCTTACATTATTAACTGCAAGCTATTTCTCTAAGCAAAAAATAATAGGCAATTTTGAAAAGAAAATAATGCCCAAAAATCTTTTTGCCGCAATTACCTTGCAATCTATTGTAATTATAGCCGGCATTTTACTTATCAATTTTATGCCCGGCACATTGGGCAAAAAAGATAAACCACTTTTGGGTGAAGGCGATTTTACATTAGATATGTATGGTTGGAAAAGTTTTAAAACCAATTTTGCAAAAATAATTGAGGCTGATAAATTATCCGGCTCCATGAAAGCTGATGCTGTTATCATCAGCAATAAATGGTTTCCTGCTTCGCACATTGATTATTACGTAGCCATGCCTTTAAAAAAAGACTTAATTGCCAT
>JBBQPX010000292.1:0-4467 GCA_038216775.1 Chitinophagales bacterium | reverse complement strand
TTTTACAGGAAGGGGCGCTTACATACATTTTGGTGCTATGATTGGAAGCATAATGGTAGCCAACGTTTTCTTTGTAATTATTCCTGCGCAAAAGGCGATGGTAAAAGCAGCGAGACTTGGGTTGCCGCTAAATCCTCAACTTGGTAAAAATGCACTAAATCGTTCTTTGCACAACAACTATTTTACATTACCGGTTTTGTTTGTTATGATAAGTAATCACTTTCCAACAACGTTCGGCTTTGAGGAACCTTGGCTTATTTTAGTAATTATTACTTTGGGAACTGCCGGTGTAAAACATTATCTTAACCTTAAGGAAAAGGGGCAAATAGCTGTTTGGGTGTTACCCATTTCTGTAGTTATTTTGCTGGCTGGAGCTTTTATTTCTGCACCGCCAAAAAATCCTGGAGAGTGCAAAACAAAAATTGAGTTTAGCGAAGTGAATGCTATTGTGCAACAAAGATGTATCAGCTGCCACTCATCAAAACCGACCGACGATTTTTATAAAGCGCCGCCCAATGGTGTGATGTACGATACGCCGGAAGAGATTGTAAAAAAGAAGGATTTAATTATGCAGCGTGTGGTAGTTACCAAAACAATGCCGCAGAATAATAAAACAAACATCACACAAAAAGAAAGAGATATTATAAGGTGCTGGATTGAACAAGGAGCATCAGTAAAATAAGTTCAACGATTTAGATATGACAATAAAAGCGTTTAATAAATTAGCTAAAGCAGAAAAAGCAAAGCTGTTGCAAAGTTGCTGCGGTTCGTCTGCATGGGTTGAGTTAATGATGAAACAAAAGGCTTTTGCAACAGAAAGCGATTTAGTAACCGCTGCTATAAACACCTGGTACAATCAATGCAGCAGCCTCGATTGGCTGGAGTCTTTTTCACATCATCCAAAAATTGGCGATGTAAAAAGCCTTACAAAAAAATTTGCCGGTAAGGAACAATCATCAGTTGCAGCCGCTTCAAAAAAAACGATAACCGCACTTGCAAAGGCTAACAAAGACTACGAAACGAAATTCGGCTTTATATTTATTGTTTGTGCCACGGGCAAATCAGCCACTGAAATGTTGCGCTTGCTTGAAGACAGGTTAACCAATACTATTGGCGAAGAATTACATATCGCCATGGGCGAACAAATGAAAATTACTTTGCTGCGTTTTCAAAAATTAATAACAGATGGAAATTGGGCTTTTTTAAAACCAAGCCAGTTAACAACACATGTACTTGATACTTCTGTGGGCAAGCCTGGTCAGGATATCAGCATCAGATTGCAAATTCCGGTAAACGGCGTTTGGCAGACAATTGCACAAGGCATAACCAATGCAGATGGAAGAATTGGAGATTTACTTCCTTCAGAAAAAAATCTTGCTGCCGGAAATTATAAATTAGTTTTTGACACAGACAGCTATTTTGCAGCACAAAAAATAAAAGGCTTTTATCCCGAAGTGGAAATACAATTTATCATTGCAGATAATGCACATTATCATGTGCCACTACTTATAAATCCATTTGGATATTCAACGTATCGGGGGAGTTAAAGCCCCCTCTTGAGCTACGCTCGTTCCCTTAACAGGGAATCCCAAGGGGGAGGGAACTTAGAAGATGTAAGCGAATATTACAGAATTATGAAAATGATTTTTCACTAAAAACTACCAGCTTCCAGTTCTCCCGATTATTTCGGGAGGTTGGGGTGAGGTCAAAACGAAACCATGAGCACATCAATTCCAACAACACAAAGAGAGCAGTTATTCAATAAGCTTAAAGAAGCGAATACTGAATTTCAAGAAATATATCCTGGCGATAGAAGCGAACGCCAGCCTGTTCATACACTTTATGGCGGTGCTAATTTGTTTAAGTACGATGCAGCAGCATCGCTTGGTAAAAGGGCATTGGAAATTTTTGAAACCTATGCACCAGATCATAAAGTTTTTGGGAAAGTGTTTGACATGAGTACAGAATCGGGCTTCAGTAGTAAAGTGTACGATAAAGTAATAGCTAAATTAAAATTTGAAGCTATTGAAGATTTCAGGATAGATTTTGAAGATGGTTATGGAAACCGCAGCAACGAAGAAGAAGATGCAACTGCAGTAGCGGCTGCATTGGAAGTTGCCAAAGGCATGAAAGAAAAAACATTGCCACCCTTCATCGGAATAAGAATAAAACCTTTTACAGAAGAAATGAAAGAAAGAGGTTTACGCACGCTGGATATTTTTGTAAGCACTTTAGTAAAAGAAAGCGGAGGCAAATTACCCGATAATTTTATTGTAATGCTTCCCAAGGTTACTATTCCAGAACAACCTGCAACATTGGCTTCATTCTTCGATATTTTGGAGACAGAATTAAAGATGGAAAAAGGAAGTTTAAAAATGGAGATGATGGTGGAAACCACACAGGCAATTATGGCGATTGACGGAACAAATCCTTTAAACAAATTTATTAAAGCCAGTAAGGGCAGGTGCATCGCTATGCATTTTGGCACCTATGATTACACCGCTAGTTGCAGCATCACCGCCAAGTACCAGGAAATGGACCACCCTGTTTGCGACTTTGCTCACCACATGACAAAAGTGGCGTTGGCGCATACCGGCATCTGGCTTAGCGACGGCGCAACCAACACCATGCCCATTGGTCCGCACCGTGGAGATAATTTAACCAAAGAGCAAATGCAGGAAAATATGGACACTGTTCACAACGCTTGGAAGAAAGGTTACGACCATATCCGTCATTCTTTATGGAATGGATTTTACCAGGGCTGGGATTTAAACCCTGCACAGTTTCCCATGCGATATGCAGCGGTGTATGCTTTCTTTTTAGAAAGTTATGATGATGCAGTTGAGCGTTTAAAAACCTTTGTTGAAAAAGCTGCACGTGCAACTTTAATAGGCGATGTATTTGATGATGCGGCAACCGGTCAGGGCTTGCTAAATTATTTTCTGCGTGCTTTAAACAGCGGAGCTATTAGCGAAGAAGAAGTGTTGGTAACCGGTTTAACACTGGATGAAATACGTGGACGTTCTTTCAAAAGAATTCTTGAAAACAGGAAGAAATAATGAATAGGATTTCAAATAATCAGAGTCGTCAAAGTCCTCCGCCCACTGGCGGAGATTTAGGGGGCTTGGAGGTGTGGGAATTCATACAAGAAAAATTAGCAGCACATAAAAACATAATGCTGTTGTATGTTTTACAAAGCGAAGGAAGTTCTCCTGGCAGGCAAGGATTTAAAATGGCTGTTGCAAGTGATGATGAATTTTATGGTACCATCGGTGGCGGAATTATGGAACACAAGCTAGTTGAAAAGGCTAAGATACTGTTCACTCAAAATGAAAGCGCAGTTTCGCTACAGCATCAATATCACGATAAAGAAAAAAGCAAAGACCAGTCTGGAATGATATGTTCCGGCAGCCAGTTAAATGCATTTATTCCATTGTCAATTTCAGATAAACAAACTATTGAAGAGATAATTGCATCACAAAAGAAATCCATTCAGATTTCTGCGCATGGAATTGAACTTACAGATGAAGCTGCAAACGGCCTTCAATACAAAACAGAAACAGACTGGCTTTATACCGAAGCCATCAATCAGCAACCCGTAATACATATCATTGGCGGTGGCCATGTTGGTTTGGCTTTATCGGAGTTGATGAACTACCTCGGCTTTTACATAAAACTTTACGACGATAGAAAGGAACTCAATACCATCGCCGCAAATTCATTTGCTCATGAAAAGCTAATTGTAAATTATGAATCCATTTCAAATCATTTTATGAATACCGAAAATGATTTTGTTGTGATAATGACCGTCGGTTACAGAACAGATAAAATTGTTTTAAAACAATTAATTGACAAATCGTTTTTCTATATTGGCCTAATGGGCAGCGACCATAAAATAAAAACCCTCTTAGTGGAAATGGAGCAGGAAGGGATTACAAAAGCCACTCTCCAAAAAATTCATACGCCCATCGGTATAAATATTTTCAGCAAAACAACAAAAGAAATTGCTGTGAGTATTGCTGCGGAAATAATACGGGAGAAAAATAAGGATTTGCCGACGGGGAGGGCATAAAAAAAGCCCTCATTTTTCAACGAAGGCCATTTTAAAGCGCTGTAGGGGAAGGGATCGAACCTTCACGAGGCAGTTAGCTGTAGTACAAAGTTCGGTGGTCGACCCCGGTCGAATCATCCGCCTTGCGGCGGACGAAACGGCTCTATGCTACGTTTATCCTGTTATCCTCACCCCCGAGACAAGGGGGTCGCTGCCACAGGTGTGATAATTCTCTCAAACCTTCAGTTTAGGGCATAAAAAAAGCCTCTCCCGATTTTATCGAAAAAGGCCATTTTTAAAGCGCTGTAGGGGAAGGGATCGAACCTTCACGAGGCAGTTAGCTGTAGTACAAAGTTCGGTGGTCGACCCCGGTCGAATCGAAATAGATAAGGAGACCGAAAACTCTCTATTGTAAG
>JBBQPX010000291.1:0-4483 GCA_038216775.1 Chitinophagales bacterium | reverse complement strand
CATCGCTGCAGGCTGTAATGCGCCGTAATGCGGCAAAGGCAGAGGATTATGCTAAGAGGCATGCGGTACCCCGCTGGTATGATGACGCAGAAAAACTTATAAGAGACCCAAAAGTTGGGGCAATTTATATAGCCACACCGCCTGACTCTCATGAACAATATACACTTGCTGCAATTGCGGCCCGTAAACCAGTTTATGTGGAAAAACCTATGGCGCTCAATTTTAAATCTGCTCAAAAAATGTATAATGCTGCAGCGGCTTGTGGCGTAAAATTAGTGGTTGCACATTACCGCAGGGAGTGGCTGCTTTTTAAAAAACTAAAGCAATTAATTAATGACAATGTAATTGGAGATGTACGTGTTGTAAGGCTTGTTTTTGATAAAAAAGCTTTATCAGCTGACGAACTTTCGCAAGAAAATATTGCCTGGCGGGTAAATCCTGCTATTGCAGGTGGTGGACTTTTTCATGATTTGGCACCGCATCAACTGGATATATTGTTTCATCTTTTTGGCTCGGCAAAAAAAGTATGCGGTGTTGCTGTAAATCAGGCTGAAGGCTATGGTGTACATGATATGGTGGCAGGCAGCATACTTTTTCAAAACGGAGTAGCTTTTAACGGTTCCTGGTGTTTTAATGCACCCGTTGCAAATGATGTTTGTGAAATAATTGGCAGCGACGGAAAAATAACTTTTGGGTTTTTTAGCAATAATTCTATAGAGCTAACTGTGGGTGAAAACTTAACACGATTTAATTTTGATAAACTGGAGCATGTTCAACAGCCTATGATTGAAAAAGTGGTAAAGTATTTTCTCGGCCAAGGCGATAACCCCTGTGGTGGAAATGAAGGTGCATTAATTATGAAATGGATTGAAAAGTTTGTAAACTAAATTTGACTTATTACAATTTAAGTTTAGTAACTGTGACAGGAACACGGGAAGAGCCTGACAAGTCAACAGTTTCGTTTTCTCTCACTTCAGCAGATCCTTTATCCTTCATAGTTTCAGCTGTAATTTTTAACTGCTTAATAAATGCCGTTTTTTGCTTTTTATTCATTTCTTTTAAGCTAAAGGCAAGATAATATTCCCCCTCTCTACCAAACGGGCCAATGCTGTCAACAATAACCTGCTTCAGTTTATACTGCTTTTTAAATTTGCTTACGAGTTTCATTACCGGTGCATTATCAGGTACGCCGCAGCACATACTGTTGAATGACACAATTATTGGGTAGGTTTTGCTCTTTTGAGCTGTTGCTGATGTTGCAATTATGGCTACTGAAAATATAGCAAGTAATAAATTTCTCATCGTAATTTATAATTTTCTGTTTGTATTTAGAGCTTAAATGTATAAAGAAGTTTAAGCAGGAACTGTTAATTAAAAGCCTAAAATACATTTTATAAAGATGACTGTGCTTCTTCATAACCGTCATCTATGTCCAAATCTTTTCCGTCGGCGGCAGAAGTAGCAAGTTCATCGCAACGATTATTAAAAGGGTTATCTGCATGCCCCTTCACCCATTTTAATTTTACATTCATTTTTTGGGAAAGATGAAAATACCTGGTCCACAAATCTTTATTTTTTTTACCTCCTTTAAAATTGGTTCTCATCCATGTTTTTAACCAGCCTTCTTCAATGGCTTTAACCACATATTGGCTGTCGGAGTAAACAACAACAGGTAATTCTTTTTTAGTAATGGCTTCCAGTCCGGTAATAACGGCCAACAATTCCATGCGGTTATTGGTAGTATGGCGAAAACCTTTGGAAATTTCTTTGCGATGACTACCGTACATTAATATAACGCCAAAACCACCAGGGCCTGGGTTGCCCCGTGATGAGCCATCAGTATAAATATTTATTAAACTCAAGCCTTTATTAATTTAGCAGCTAAGTTAAGCAGGCCAGAAGGGAAGACAAAATAAAATGAACAAAGCCTATGTTTTTAAACTCCCCATGCCGCCATCAACACCAATAACCTGACCTGTTATCCAGCTGCTATGGTCACTAATTAAAAAGGAAACCAAACTGGCCATATCATCAGCTTTACCAACTCTTTGTAATGGATGCCTTTTTGCAGATGCATCTCTTTTTTCATCTGTACTTAACAAAGCAGCCGCCAATGGCGTATCTGTAAGCGAAGGGGCAATAACGTTTACTCTGATTTTTGAAGCAGCCCATTCGGCAGCAAGGCTTTTAGCTAAACCTTCTACAGCTGCTTTTGAGGTAGCGATAGAGGCATGAAAAGGCATGCCTAGCTTAACTGCAACCGTACTGAACAAAACAACACTTGCACCACCGGCACGCTTTAAATTGGGTAAAAGTTTTTGTAAAAGACTTACAGCACCTACGACATTCTGATTAAAATCATTTAAAAAATCCTGTGCTGTTAGCCTGTTAAAAGGTTTTAAGTTTATGGAGCCGGGGCAGTAAATTACTGCATCAATAACTTCGGGTAAATCATTTAGTACATCAAGGTTGTCAGTCGTAACATCTATTTGATAAAACTTAGTATTTAAAGCTGATAGTTCCGGCGTGTTGTTGCGGGAAATTGTGTAAAGGTTATTTGCTGCGTGCAGCATTTCTGCAGTTTTCAATCCAATACCTTTGCCTGCACCTGCTACTACAATATTTTTCATGTTAAATTTTTGTTTTCGTTATTAGATGAATCGAGATTATACTTCACATAGTTTGAGTGTACCAATCATCTTTCAAAAAAGACAAACTACAAACAAATGGTATGAAATATTTTTTAGAGAAACTTACAACAATAACAGTTTTAAGCAGGCTTTGTTCGCTACGGTAATTTAATAGGAATTAGCGTTTACTTATTTTATTTAAGGAGATAGTTTTTTGCCGGCTGCATTTAAATCTTGTTATTTCACTCTCTCTCAAAAGCAAATGCTTGGAACTTATTTTGCTGTTTACACGTTTACGCCAAAGATTGAAGCTGCTACGCTTTAATTCTTTACGCATAAGGGCTATTACTGCGGCTTCTGGCAAGCCAAACTGAAATTCTATAGCTTCAAATGGAGTACGATCTTCCCAAGCCATTTCGATGATACGGTCTGTTTCTATTGCAGTCATTATCTATTATTTATTTAAAAACCAAATTGTGCCATTTAACACGGTAGCAAATGAAACCCAACATATGTAGGGCAGTAAAAGATAAGCAGCTGTTTTATTTATTTTATAAAAAGAAACCGTAGTTAGAATTATAAAAATTAACATCACTATTATTTCAACAAAAGCTAAGCCTGGCATGTGTTGGTTAAAAAAGATAATTGACCAAACTAGATTTAAAATAAACTGGATTATAAAAAGACCAATGGCAGTTTTTTTGCTTTTGCTGTTCGAATGCCATATCAATGCAACAGAGATACCCATTAAAATATAAAGTAGCGTCCACACAGGCGCAAATAACCAGCTCGGCGGGTTCCAGGATGGCTTTTTAACAAACTGAAACCAATTCGTTATTGAATCAGCGGTACTAATGCCGCTTAAAAAACCAAGTGACGTACAAATTATAACGCACAGAATAATTTTTGCATAAACACTTTTCATATTTTAATATTTAATCAATAAAATTAACAAATAAAATGCCATTTGGTTTTACACAAAGCTTTTAGTTAATATTAGTTTTTTGGGTGGGGATTATATAGAGCAGCAATACACTAATAATTTACCTTATAATAAGTACCGTGCCGCTAATAATCTCGTCTTTTTTTCCAGTTTTTATTACATAGGTGTAAGCACCCGATACACATGGTTTGCCTTTGTAGGTACCATCCCAAGCAACAGGTGTTCTGGATGTTTGAAAAACTATTTCGCCAAAGCGATTAAAAACCAAAAGCAGAAAGCCAGGGTAGGTATCTAACGCCGGAATGTTCCAGGTTTCGTTTAGCCTATCGCCATTAGGCGTAAAAGCATTCGGGATAAAGAGTGATTTAAATATTTTTACAAATACGGTGTCAGTAAGAGTTTTACACCCAATATTTGAAACAGCCGTTAAAATATAAGTTGTATCTGAAGGAGGATTAACAAACGGTTGAAGCGCATTAGCATCATTTATATAAGTAGCCGGTGACCATGAATAAGATATTTGCTGGCCGCTTACAGAACCAAGTAACTGAATGGCTTGCCCCTGTAGCGTCGTTCTATCGGGCCCGGCGTTTACAATGGTTGCAGGCACAACATTTACGGTTACCAAAGCAGTATCCGTACAATTAAATTGATTGGTAACAATTAAATTGTAGGTTATTGTTGAGGCTGGAGATGCTTGGGGATTGTATATAGTTGCGTTTGATAAGCCGGTTGCAGGTGCCCACAAATAACCTTGCCCGCCACCGCCTGTTAACTGAACACTATCGCCAATACAAATATTTGTCTGGCTGGATATTGCTGATGCAATAGGTCCAGGATTAACTGCAACAATTGTTGAATCTGTGTGCATACAGCCTGCTGCGTTAGTAACCACTACATAGTACTTGCC
>JBBQPX010000290.1:0-4487 GCA_038216775.1 Chitinophagales bacterium | reverse complement strand
CTAATACATACAACGATAGCGAAAGAAATCCATATTTTAGCAAAAGGTGTCCCTGGCTTAGGTTTACACCGTAAAACTCAAATGGTATACGGTTCAGCAGATTATTAATTTGATGTATTGCTAAGCTTTCCAAAGCTTTTAGTAATATTATTTAATGCGAAATATTCGCTGCTTTATTGCTATTGGGCTATAAATTAAAACTTACCAAAACAAAGTAATTACATAATTATTAAAAATCATTTTATTGATTTATATTGTCTTTTTTTATGAGTCAGGATCAATCTAAAAATTTCACTGAAATTCTATCTCAACTTTTCTCTGGCGGGGGAGAGATGACGCGTTTAATAAAGGCTAAAAAATGGGAAGAGACAGCTTTAGGCGCCATGGAAAACTGGCCTGCCGGTTTGCGTACTATTACAAATATAATACTCGAAAATCCACTGGGCATGTGTATTGCCTGGGGTAACGAGTATATACAGATTTATAACGAAGCCTATTATCCGGTAACATGGTCTGCTAAGCATCCAAATGCGCTCGGCAAAAGTGTAAAGGAAGTTTTTGGTGAGTTATGGCATATTATAGGGCCTTTACTTGATGAGGTTATGAATGGCAAAGCTGCTAATTTAAAAGATGTAGAAATAGCACTAAACAGAAACGAAAAAACTGAAAGCTTTTGGTTTGATTTTTCTTTTAGTCCTTTACGAAATGAATTTGAAGCTGTAGCCGGTGTATTAATTACTGCCATAGAAAAAATAGGTAAAGTAAAGGAAGTAACGCACTTTAAGCAAAATAAGAAAGAGCTTGAATTTGCATTGGAAGCTGCAGAGTTGGGTACTTGGGATTATAATCCGCTTACAAAAAGGTTTGGTGCAAACAACCGCCTTAAGACATGGGTTGGGTTGCAGCCGAATAGTGAAATTTTTTTGCAAGATGTTATTGATAATATAGCAGATAAAGACCGCCTAAGGGTAACAGCAGCAATGCAAACTGCACTTGACTATAACTCTGGCGGTAATTATGACGTTGAATACGCAATTATTAATACCGAAGATGGTACCGAAAAAATTGTACAGGCGAAAGGGAAAGCCTGGTTTAATGCAGATAAGGTTGCATACCGTTTCAATGGAACCTTGCAGGAAGTAACGGATAAGGTACTGGCACGCATAAAGACAGAAGTAAGTGAAAAGGAATTCAGGCAGTTAGCCGATTCTTTGCCGGATTTGGTTTGGGCAACCGATAAAAATGGAAAACAGCTTTTTGCCTCCGAAAAATGGGTGGAATTTACTGGCTTGAATCCTTACGATGAAGCATCTTTTACTGCAATGATTCATCCTGATGATCTCCAAAAAGTAGTTAAAGTTTGGTCGGCTTGCTTAGCAAGTGGAGATACTTACAAAACAAATTTGCGGGTAAAAAATAAAAAAGGCAATTACGAATGGTTTTACGCCCATGGCGAAGCCATAAAAAATGAGCAAGGCGAAATAGAAAGATGGATTGGCTCTTTTATTAATGTTCAAGAGCAAAAGCGTATAGAGGAAGAGCTAATTCAAGCTATATCGCAGATTGAAAAAAATGAAGAACGTTTTCGCACACTTGCAGATAACATGTCACAACTTGCCTGGATGGCCGACGAAAATGGCTGGATATACTGGTTCAACCAGAGATGGTATGACTATACAGGCTATACGCTCGATGACATGCAGGGCTGGGGCTGGGAAAAAGTGCATCATCCAGATCATTTGGAAAGAGTTGTGAAACGTTTGCAACACTCTTGGGATACTGGGGAAAACTGGGAGGATACTTTTCCTATCAAAGGTAAAAATGGTGAGTATAATTGGTTTTTATCCAGGGCATTGCCCATACGTGATAAGGATGGCAATATTACACGCTGGTTTGGTACAAACACAAATATTACTACGCAAAAAAGTAATGAGGAAGATTTGGCTTACCGCACGGCATTGCTGGAAGCGTATCACCAGGCGAGTTTTGATGGTATATTGCTTGTTGACTCTAAGGGGAAAATAATTAGTAATAATCAGCGGTTTAACGACCTGTGGAATATGCCCGAAGAAATTACTAATGCAAAAGATGACAATGCAGCGCTGGAATTTGCCATGAGTAAATTAGTTAATGCACAGCAGTTTATTGATAAAGTAAATTTCCTTTACAACAATCCCAACGAAACCAGTATTGATGAACTTGAATTTATTGACGGAAGAATTATAGAACGATATGGATATACCGTAAAAGGAAAAGATGGCAAATTTTACGCCTGGGCCTGGGTGTTTAGAGATATTACAGAAAAGAAAAAATATGAAAAGTCGATACTTGAAAGTGAGGAGCGCCTTAGCATTATAATTGATGCAAGTGCTATGGGAACCTGGGAGTTGAATTTGCAGCAGGGTGATTTAAAGTACTCGAAGAGGTATCTTGAAATTATGGGTTATAATCCCGGAGAGTCAATAACCCATAAGGAGCTTTTATCCGGAATTCACCCGGAAGATTTAGAAATACGAAAAATAGCTTTTGATGAGGCTTATGTTTCAGGATTACTTCATTACGAATTTAGAATAATATGGAAAGATTATTCAGTACACTGGGTGAGTGCAAGGGGAAAAGTGTTTTTTGATGAATTGGGTAAACCGCTTAGTATATTAGGAACATTAAGTGAAATTACTGAGCAAAAAAATTACCAGGCTAAGCTGGAAGAAAGAGAGGAGAAATTCAGATTGCTGGCTGATTCTATGCCCCAGTTTGTATGGACTGGCGATGAAGAAGGCAATCTTAATTACTTTAATCAGGCAGTTTATGACTATTCAGGTTTATCTGCAGAGCAGATTGCGAAAGAAGGTTGGCTGCAAATTGTACATCCGGATGACAGAGAAAAAAATATTGAAGCATGGATGCATTCAATAAAGACCGGCGAAGATTTTATTTTAGAGCATCGCTTTGGCAGATATGATGGTGAATATCGCTGGCAGCTAAGCCGTGCTATTGCGCAAAGAGATACAGCTGGTAATATAAAAATGTGGGTTGGCACCAGCACAGATATACAGGATATAAAAGAGCAGGAACAACAAAAAGATTTTTTTATAAGTATGGCCAGTCACGAGTTAAAAACTCCTGTTACTTCTATTAAAGGTTATGTACAACTGCTGCAAAGTGCTTACCAAAACAGCGAGGATCCATTTTTAACTAAATCGCTAACTGTTATCAATAAGCAAATTTCAACATTAACTGTTTTAATTACAGACTTACTTGATGTGTCTAAAATTAAATCGGGCAATCTTGTTTTAAATCAGGAAAATTTTGAAATGTCTGAACTGGTTGAAGAAGTGATAGACCATATACAACATATTAATCCGGATCATAAGTTTATTCACACAGCAGTTAACGTGGAAGTATATGCTGATAGGGACAGAATAAGCCAGGTTATTATTAATTTTTTGAACAATGCCATAAAATATGCACCCGACTCTAAAGAGATAGTTGTAAAAAGTTACGTAGAAAATTCGTCGGTGATTGTAATGGTTCAGGATTCTGGTATAGGAATTGGAAAAGCAGAACAAGAGAGAATATTTGAGTGGTTTTATAGGGTGGAAGGAAAGAATGAAAAAACTTTTCCCGGCTTTGGAATTGGCTTGTTTATTTGTGCGGAAATTATTGAACGCCATAAAGGCAAAATCGGTGTACGCAGCGAGTTGGGCAGGGGTTCTGATTTTCATTTTTTTCTTCCCTTAAAAAAATAATTTACTTTGTAGAATGAAAAATGAACAATATCACATATTGATAGTTGATGATAATGAGGATATTTTAACCATGCTTAAAATGATGCTTGAGCACAATGGTTATAAAATTTCTATACAGGATAATACCAATAATATCAAAGCCTTAATATCAACCTTAAAGCCGGATCTTATTTTGATGGATAAATTGCTTTCTGGCTCCGACGGTTGCGAGGTTTGCAAGCAATTAAAAACTGAAGAAAAAATTAAAAAGATACCTGTCATTATGATTTCCGCACATGCACATGCCAAGGAAGAATGCCTAAATGCAGGTGCCGATTTCTTTTTAGAAAAACCTTTTGAGATGGACAACCTGCTACACACAGTGGCCAAAGCATCTAGAAATGGCAAAGTGAAGATATAAAGCAGGTATTTATTTTTTACCCCTGCTGAATAGAAATGCAATTAAAGCGATAACCGCTACAACTACAACCACACCTACCCAAACGCCTGCTTTAAAAATACCGCCGATAACCTCGCAGCCGGCTAATGTAGATAGTAAAAACAATAATGTTACTGGAATTGCGTACTTCATTTTAGATTTTTTTAATGATAAAAATATTGTTTCAGAAAGTTGCCAAATAAATTGAGCGTTTCTTCTCTATAATTAATTAGATAATAATCATGCCATTCCACAGCATTATTAAATAATCATTTTAGCATAAAAAAATAAGGCAGGCATTCCCCTTTTTTGGTAATACC